>JAQSXN010000049.1 GCA_029256665.1 Paenibacillus sp. | reverse complement strand
ACGGCTTAAAGGGTCTGCTTGTTCGCAACAACGAAACCGGCGAAGAAGAGCTGCTGGAGGCGGACGGCGTATTCGTGGCCATCGGCCACACGCCGAACACCGGTTTCTTGGGCGGTCAGATCGAGACGGACGCGCAAGGGTACATTTTGGTGAAACCCGGCACGTCGGAAACCAATATTCCTGGCGTCTTCGCTTGCGGCGACGTGCAGGATACGACATATCGGCAAGCGATCACGGCAGCGGGCAGCGGCTGCATGGCCGCTCTGGACTGCGAGCGTTACCTGGAGACGCAGGCGCACGAAGCGGCGCTTGTATAAGCTGGCATCCGGGTAGGCGCCTCTCGCCGGTCTAAGTCGATCGTATCGACTTATTCCTTCCGCGTAGGCGCCTCTAGCCGATTTAAGTCGATGGTATCGACTTATTCCTTCCGCGTAGGCGACCTCAGCGGATATAGTCGAAAGGGGCTAGTGCTCGCAGGTAAATTTTTGTATAATGATTGACGTTGAGAGTTCCATATATAGCGGCTATAACCGCGCCCCATGTCCTTCGTTGCTCCGACGATAGTCGGCGATGGCCGCGCGGACATTGGCAAGAAGAAGGTACAACCACGGCTTTGGCCTCGGGTTGTACCTTCTTTCTTTTGTGTTTTACTCTAAATTCGACTCCCATCTCCTACGCAGCCTCCACAACTCGCCTGGACTCGATTTTTCATACACGTTTGCCCCTTCCCTCCACCGCCTTGACAAACAATTATTATTTTGTAATAATTATAAATAAGGATTCGATCTAATTTCAAAAGCAGGCCGTCCGCTTCAAACAATTAGCCATTTCTCTCTTTGCCTGCGCCCGCCGTCATGTATATTTGCGAAATCGTACGCGCATACTAATCGCCGGACTGAATTCTTTTCTTTTCCTGATTCGGCCAATTCGCGCATGGCAGTTTCACAAACCGGCTATTGGTTTACTTATTTACAATAAACAACTCTTACCTTGAAAGGATGAATGAACAATGACTACGAAAACGACAAAAACCGTTCAACAACACCTGAACCGCCAAATTGCCAACTGGAGCGTCCTCTATATTAAGCTTCATAACTATCACTGGTACGTGAAAGGCTCGCAATTCTTTACGCTGCATGCCAAGTTTCAGGAGTTTTACGAGGAAGCCGCGCTGCACGTGGACGAAATCGCCGAGCGCCTGCTCGCGGTGAAAGGCCAGCCGATCGCCAAGATGAGCGATTATCTGGAAGAATCGACGATCAAGGAAGCCAGCGGCAAAGAAACGGCCGAAGGAATGGTCGACCAGCTGATCAAGGACTTCTCGTCCATCATCGACGAGTTGAAGGAAGGCATGGAAGAAGCGCAAAAAGCCGGCGACGAAACGACGGCCGACATGCTGCTAGCCATTCATACGACTCTCGAGAAACATGTCTGGATGCTGAGCGCGTTTAACGGGAAGTAAGATCGCTTCGATATATACGCACAACAAAAAAAGCTCGCCAACACCAGTACTCCTGCGGTTGGCGAGCTTTTTATCGAAATTGAAGCGGAAACACTGTTGCTTCGTCCGCACAGCGCGAACCATCTTTACGCCTTCAACGACACCGTGCACTCCCCGAGCTTCTCTTCTCCCCAGAGCGCTTGCAGCTTATCGCCCTCACGCAAGGCGGCGACGCCTGCCGGCGTACCCGTAAAGATAAGGTCGCCAGGACCAAGGCCGAAGTTGCTTTCGATGTGGCGAACGAGCTCCGTCACGCCGAAGATCATATCCTTCGCTCGGCCGCGCTGGGCAACCTCATCGCCGCGCAGCAGCGTGAACTCCTGCTCCGCTAGCTCGGCTTCGCCGGGATAAGGGATCCAGCTTCCCAGCGGCGCAGACGCCTTGAAGCCTTTGGCCGCGAGCCAAGGATGGCCCTTGGCCTTGAGCACCGACTGCACGTCCCTTAGCGTAAGGTCCAGCCCCAGCGTCATCGCGTCAAAACATTCATCCGCAGGTGCTCCCGGCCGGTACTCCTCACCCACGCGCAGCACGATCTCCAGCTCGAAATGAACCTCGCCGACGCCGCCAGGAAGCTCGATGATGCCGCCGTCCATGCCCACGGCCGCATGACTCGGCTTCGTGAAGACCATAGGCGAATCCGGCACGTCGTTGCCGAGCTCCAATGCATGAAGCTTATAGTTGCGTCCGATGCAATAAATATTGTTGATGCCCGATTTATCGAAAGTTTGTGCTCCCATTCGTGAGACCTCCTTGTATGCCAACATGATGTTTTCCTGTTAGGACCGCTACTTCCTGCTAGCCTTTCTTCTGAGCGGCTATTTCCTCCGCGAGCAGATTCAGCTCCGTCCAGCGCTCCATCAAACCTTCGAGCTTCTCCTCGAGCCGCTGCTGCTCCGCCGCCAGCTCCTGCAATCTCGCCGAATCGCTGCTAGCCGCTTCCATCGATTGAGCGACTCTCGCGAGCTCCTCTTCCGCCCCGGCGATCCAGCCATCGATCGCTTCATAGTCCTTCTGATCCTTGTACGACATCTTCTGCGCGCGCTCTCTGCCAGCCGTCCGGTCTTGCGTCAAGCCGGCCTGTTGGTCTGCCCCGGCTATGTCATTTGCTGCCGAGGCAGCTTTGGACGATGCCGTCTGTCCGCTTCCCGCGGCCGTCTTGCCGAGCGCGGCTTGTTTGTCGAGAAACTCCTGATATTCGGTGAAATTGCCCGTATGATGCGTAATGGCGCCGTCTTCGAAGGCGATGATCTTGTCCACCGTACGGTCAAGGAAATATCGGTCATGGGATACGATGAACACGACGCCCGGGAAGTCGTCCAAATAATCCTCGAGCACGTTAAGCGTCGCGATGTCGAGGTCATTGGTAGGCTCGTCGAGGAATAAAACGTTAGGCGCGTTCATCAGCACCCGAAGGAGCTGAAGGCGGCGCTTCTCCCCGCCCGACAGCTTCGAGATCGGCGACCACTGCATCGCCGGAGGGAACAAGAACCGTTCCAGCATCTGACCAGCGGAGATCGTCGTGCCGTCGGCCGTCTTGACCTGCTCCGCGCTTTCGCGAATGTATTCGATCACGCGCAGCGTTTCGTCCATCTCTTCCCGCTCCTGCGAGAACCAGCCCAGCTTCACCGTCGTGCCGAGCTCGACCGTCCCTTCGTCCGGCTGGATTCTGCCCGCAAGGATGCGGAGCAGCGTCGACTTGCCGCTGCCGTTGCGTCCCACGATGCCGACTCGGTCCTCCGGGACGGCGATATAGCTGAAGCCGCCGAACAACCTGCGGGCGCCGTAGCTTTTGCCTACTTCCTCGGCCTCCACGATCTTCTTGCCTAGACGGGACGATGCGACGGACAGCTCCAGCTTGCCGTCGGCGCCTTTGGGTCCCGCATCCTTAAGCGCTTCGAACCGATCGATCCTCGCCTTCTGTTTCGTCGTCCGCGCCTTCGCGCCTTTCCGTATCCAAGCAAGCTCGCTCCTGAGCAAGTTCTGGCGTTTCGACTCCGAAGCGGCCTCTCTCTCCTCGCGTTCCAGCTTAAGCTCCAGAAACCGGCTGTAGTTGGCTTGGTAGAAATGGGCTTGTCCGCGATCCAGCTCGATCACGCGGTTGCTGACCCGATCGAGGAAATAACGATCATGCGTAATCATGAGCAGCGCGCCGCGCCGCTTCTGCAGCATGCCTTCGAGCCACGCGACCGACTCGTTGTCGATATGGTTCGTCGGCTCGTCCAAGATGAGCACGTCGGATGGCAGTAGGAGCGCGGCCGCCATCGCGACCCTCTTGCGCTGACCTCCCGACAACGTATCCACCTTGGCGCCGTGGTCCAGAATGCCCAGCTTGGAGAGGGCCGTCTTTGCCTCGTTCTCGAGCCCCCAGGCATCCAGTTCGTCCATCCGCGCGTTCGCAGCGATCAGCTCCTGCTGCAGCTTCTCGCTGCCGGAGTTCAGCCCGATCGCCTCCATCGCCGCCGCGTAGCCTTGCACGGCGCGCAGCTGCGGCGAATCGCCGCCGAGCACATGCTCCAGCGCCGTCTCGCCTGGCGCAAAGACGGGATCCTGGGACAGCATGCGGACAACGACTCTGCCTCCGACCGACACGTTGCCCGAATCCGGCTGGTCGATGCCCGCTATGACATTTAGAAATGTCGACTTGCCCGTGCCGTTGACGCCGATAATGCCGATTTTGTCACCATCTTCGACTCCGAACGTCACGTCTTGGAACAACAGCTTCTCGCCGTAGCTTTTCGTTATATGTTCGACCGATAATAAATGCATGAGCAAACCTACTTTAAGTTTAGTGTGAGACGTATGGAAACCATAAGTATCATACCATAATTAGCGGCGGCCACGCGATGCTTGGAGACGCCAGGCACTATTATTCATTCTATTTCACTATTGTTAGATCTCCTGTTATAATCAGACTAAAGAAAAAACGCGAACGAACGTTTGCCTGCGATCTTATTAACGGATTATCGGGGGAGTCAGGAGAATGGGAAGCATCATTAAAGAATTCGCGCCTTACCAAGGCGAACATTGCGAAACAACCGCCTTGGGCAATTTACTGCAATTTGCGGAAGTCCGTCTATCGGAGCCGATGCTGTTCGGGCTGGGACAAGGACTCGGATTCATTTATTGGGATTCGAAAGGATTGGATTTCCCTTTCATCGGAGGAAGGGTCAAACCGGATTTATTGACGGCGAACCTCGCTAGGGGACTGGGTTTGACTTTTAACTTTCTTGAAACCTCGTCCGTCGACAAAGCCTGGCATGACGTGCGGCGCTGCGTGGATCAAGGAATCCCGGTCGGACTGAAATTGGACTCTTATTACTTGGACTACTTCGCAAACAAGGTGCACTTTGCGGGTCACTATGCGGTCCTATACGGCTACGACGAAGAAAAGGCCTACATGGCCGATACGAGACAACAAGGCGGTCTAGTAGAGACACGTTTAACGAACCTTAGCTCGGCCAGAAATGCTAAAGGGCCCATGAGTTCGCGGAATCGTTCCTTTACGCTCGAGCCGGTCGACGCCTTGCCTCCTCTTATTCCAGCCATACGCGCCGCCTTAACCTATAATGCGTTAGACTACTTGAATCCGCCTATTCGCAATATCGGGAATAAAGGCATCGTCCGAATGAGCAGTGAAATCCTGAAATGGCCTACCCGTGTCAAAAATCGCGAACACGATCTATGCCTGATCGCATTGCTGATGGAACGAGCGGGGACCGGCGGAGCTTTGTTCCGGAATTTATATCGGGATTTTTTGAAAGAATGCGCGGATATACTGGAGGACCCGAAAATTGAACGGGCCTGCCGTTTGTTTACGGAAATCGCCCCGTTATGGGTCAATGTCTCGGCATTGATCGACCATTCGGGAAGAACGGGCAGCCACCAGGAGTTGCAGCAAGCGTCTGCATTGTTGCTCGAAATTGCGGAGAAAGAACGCATGGCGATGGAGTTACTTTTGCCGTAGCCTTCGTGTTTCTTCAATGAATTCGAATCCCCACATCGACGCTTTGCAAATCCTATGGCAAGATACAATACAAACGGGACTAAACGAAATCGGCAAAACGCGGACTAAACACTTTCGATAGAACAAACCTTTTCAATAATTCCCGCTTGAAACCTGCCAAAATCAAAAAGAAACGAGCGCATGTTCAGGATAGAACCCTGAAATGCGCTCGTTAATGATTCGAATCTCTTTTCCCAATATAAGCCCTACCCGCTCCCACCAATTCGTCGAAGCGGGATACTCCTTGTTCTCTTGCCATGAGGATCCAAAACATAGGAATTTAGGAATGTATGAGCTCCGAGACGGCGCTCGAAGCTCGCTTTAAACCTAGCCGTTACGGAGTAACTTCTTTAAATGTCGCATCGGCGTTAAACGTCGCTCCGGAGCCAGCCTGGGCTAGCAGCAAATAGTTGGAGTGCCGCAAGTAGCGCGAAGCATCGCTCCACATCTGATAAGAATAGTTCTTCGGATCCGCTAGTCCCGCCACGCGGCGGAACGTCGCGTCGTTCTTGAAGGCGGCCGTTCCGTCGTTCGGATCGAGCCACACCTCGCCGTTCGCGCGCGCGCGAAGGAAGCGGCCAGGGAAGTTGACGGATTCGAACGACACCCCGTTGGTATCGGTTAATCCAGGTACCAGTTTGAACTGCGCATCCCCGGCTGGCGAAACGGCGGCGTCGATGCGCGCGCGGTAGTTGCTGTGCCGAATGTAACGGTCGGCGAAGTTATGCGATTGCAGCCGAACGTTCACCGACACCGGCTCCAGCATCCATTGCTGATGGCTGCCGAGAATATACCGCCACTGCTGGATTGGCACGCCTTCCGCCGTGGAGACGCCCGTCACGTCGGCCGGCTTGTTCGAATGCGCCGGCGTTATTCGGAAGTACCCTTCTCCAGCAGGAATAAAAGCAAACCGCTGATTGTCCCCGCCATTGCCGCTCCACAATTGAAAGGCGGCTCCGTGAGCCAGCGAGCCGCTTGCCACGTCCAAATACAGTCCGCTCTGCACATTCCGGATGCTGTACTGCCCGCCTCCGAGATGGGTTAACGTCCATTGCTGATTGGAGCCGCCCGCATACGTCGACTTCCACACGCCGGCTCCGTTCGACGAGCCGGCCGCCTCCATCGCCTTGCCGTCAAGCCGCACGGTAAAGCGGTAGATGCCGTCCGGAATGTTGCCTCCGGGGAGAACCGCCGTTCCGCCGCTCCCTGCCGGGCGCGTATAGAGCAGCGTTCCGAAGCCCAAATGATCGAAGGACGAGCCATGCGACGTATCCGGACCGCCTTCCGGTCTTCCCAGGCCGGCGCGAGCCGCGATATTCGGAACCGCCAGTCCTTCCCGGTTAGCGTAGTGGTTATAGATCATCTCCCAGATCGGGCGCATTTCTCCGCGGCTGGCATTCGAGATAACGGTCTGCGTCTGGACGGCTCCGTTCGTCCCGTTGCCCCATTCATAAGGAGCGAACGGCACATTGTCATCACCATTGTTGTATTTAGCGACATATTCGGCCGCGCGCAGGAACCGGTTATTCGCCCAGCCATACAGGTCGTCGCCCTGATTCCAGGCCATTTCGTTAATGGTGGCCATAAGCCCGATGCCAAGCTGCGTATGCGCTTGATCGCGGCCCGATTCTTGCCACTGCGCGAGGCCGCCTGGATGCAGGAAGGGAATCGCGTTGTAGATCGATCCGTTCCCGGCGCCGTGCTTGAAGTATTCGATGCCGATGTCGTAAATGTCGCGGCGATCGCAGAAGATGCCGATCGCGACGGTGGCGGCCATGTTGGCGAGATCCCAGTTCGCCCAATAGTTCTGGATATATGCGCCATTATGATCGCCGCCGAACTCATTGCCGATGAGAAACCGCTCGCTAAGCGGCTTATAGAAGACGTTTAGAAGCAGATCCTGCATCTGAGTCACGTTGAAACCAGGATAATCCCGCATGATTTCCGCCGCGCCCGCCATTTGGTATCCGTATAATCCGGAGGCCAAATAACGGTCGGCATTGCCCGTAATCGTGGTCAGCGTGGACGACCAGGCATTCAAAATATCGCGCGCCGTATCGCCGTGCGCCGTACTGCCGCTAATTTTCCAGCGCAGCGCGTTCTGATACGCTCGAGCAATATCGTTGTACAACAAGGCGTAGTTCTGACCTGTTCCGCCTCGGATAATCGTGGCGACGGCGCGAGGCGTCCAGCCGGTTTGTGAAAGCGGGCTGTTCACCAGTTGATTCCAGCCGTCCAGATACGGCTGAGTGCCCGCGTTCACCATTTGCGTCATCCGGTCGAAATCGGCCTGCGTATGAAGCAAGCCCGGATGGACAAACGCGGGAGCGGCGGCAGCCTTCTCTGCTCCGATGCCTCCCAGCAGACTGGCCCAAAGGCTTAAAACGATGGCGATCGTCCAAACTTTCTTTTTCATCTTTATATCCCTCCTAATTGATGATTACGCTGACCTAGTATGACGTCCCTCCATTCCTCATCGAACAGTCGAAGCGGGAGGAAAGCACAGGCGGCTCTCCTCTGCTTCAACCTGTTTAATCTCTTTAGCTTCCTTCCAGCCAATCTTCCAAAATCATTCGCGCAATGGCCGCCAACGTTCGGATATCGATCTCCTCCGTCTCCAGAACATCGGCTTTCTCGATCTCGTTCCAATCGGCATCGCCGAGCTTTGTCCCCATATACTTGGCAACGATGGACAGATCGCGAATCGTAATGCCGGTCTGTCCCGGCACGAGCGTAACGATCTTCTGCCTGTACAGCGCCAGCTGCGAGCGCAGCGTCTCGGCTGCCTGATCGATCGCGGACTGGCTGGCTGCGGTATTCCCGGATTGAATAGCCGCATCAATGGCGGTCCGCAGAACCGTCCGGTCCGCTTCCGGATACTGGCCGACCTTGTTCCCGCCTTTCGTGCTTCCGTAGACCGACTCCGCTTCGCCGATCGCCGCGTTTAGCCGCGTTTTGTCGAGCGGATCGCTCGGCGTCGGAACGACGGACTGCAAGAACGTTGTAATCTCGGCTTGCAGCGAATGAACCGCGGCGGATACCGTCTCTGCCGTTGCCCCGCTACCTTGGAGGATAGCTTCGGCTGCAGCAATTGCTCCGTTCAGCCGATCGATCGCCTGCCGCGGATATTGCCCCGGAGCGGAGCCCGGCACGGCGTTGCCTGCCAGAAGTTCCGCCTGCTCGATCCGTTCGCGCAGCGCGGTCTTATCGGCCAGGTGCACTTGGAGCTCGAACGACGCGTCGCTTGTATTTACTTCGAATGCCTCTCCGTCATGCGCGACGCTGAAGTCGCTTAAGGAAACAACGCTAGCGCCGGACGGCGCGTCTCCCTTCACCATGCCGCGAAGCATGAACAAATCGCCGGAATCGGTTATTTCTTCGGTCGCGAAGCCGGTAATGCGGATCTGCCCTTGCTCCGGCTTGATCGCGCCGATCGGCTGGAAGCTCTCCCGAAGCGATTCGAGCGCTTCTTCGGCCAAGAATTGCTGCCCTTCCTCGCCCAGCCGAGTCGGAAATGCCAGACGATCCGGATCGTATTGGACGATGAGATCCAGCACCGTAAACGGCGTGATTTCTCCGTCGCGTAGGCCAATCGTCAATTCTACGGGCCCGTTCGCCGACACGATATCCGCGCCTTCGATTACTGCCGTCATCGGCTCGTTCGCGCCGATCGGCTGAAGTCCTTGAAGCGCGGCCATTAGCGCCTCCGCCGCTTCGTCGATTTGCGTCTGCGACGCCTGGCCTTCGCCCGGCAGCAGTTGCGCCGCCGCGACCGCTTGCTGAAGCGCGGCATAGCTTTCCGCTGTATATAGCTCCGGGTTAACGGCTGACGCTTCAATTAGCGCGTATTCCAGCAAGCTCATATCCATCCAGGACGGACCGCCGTCATAGATGCTCCTGATTTCGTCCGCGGTTAGCGCAGTCCCGGTGATGAGGAACTCATCCACCTGCCCGTTGAACAACGGATCGTTGAACATGGACTTGCCGATATTCAAGACAGACGGTTTGAAATCGCTTGGCTTAATCGTAATGGCGGCCGACGCCTTCTCTTCGCCGTCTACATACAATTTGGCCGTGCCGGCTCCGAGCGTGACCGCCACATGCACCCACTCGTTAGCGGCGAGCTGAGCGGTTTGCACGAGCTGCTCGGCTCCGCCGTTCTTGATCGCGAAACGCAGCGTATTATTGCCCGATCTCGGCGACAGGAATAGATATTGATTCGTGTTGTTGCCGAAATCGAAGAGGCGCTGCCATTGATTGCCGCCTCTCCAGTTCACCCAAGCCGCTACAGTGAGCTCTTCGTAGCCGGACAACGCATGGCCTGCCGGCAAGGTGACGTGCTGGTTGCTGCCGTTCAAGTCGATCGCCTGCCCCGTCTTGCCTTCCGCATATACGGGGATGCCGGTAACGGCGCCGTGCGAAGAGCCGTAAGCATTGTCCGCGTTATTCTCGAACGGGTACAGGGAGAGCGGGTTGCGAACCAGCATCCCCTCCGCCGCCTCCAATTCGGCGATCAGCTTATCGAAGTCCGCCTCCGGCTTCGTGATCTCCTCCGTTATACGGGTCACTTCCCGCGCGTACAAATAATAGCTGCCTTTTGTATAGTCGGCCGCCGGCTGGACGGGAAGCGCGACGTTGAAATCGATTGTCCGGCTGACGGCGAATCTGCCGTTGCTAACCGTGAACGTAACCGGGTTGCTGCCGTAATCGTCATAATCCGGCGTCCACCGGAGCTGCCCGCTTCCGACGATAAACGCCGCGCCTTCCGGCAGCTCGCGGGCGCTATAGGTTAGCGGCTCTCCTGTAGGATCGGAAGCGGCCAGTTCATACACTAGCTCCTTCTTCGCCTCGGCCGTCACCGTCCCGACAGACGGGAACACCGGCTCTCCTTTGACCGTGATCGCGACCGTTCTCGATGTCGAAGCATGGCCCGCCGTCACCGTGAACGCGATCATATGGATGCCGCCTTGCGATGGCGCCGGCGTCCAGGCGAATACGCCCGTCCCGGCATCGAAGGCTGCTCCTTCCGGCAATCCGGCAGCGCTCATGACCGCCCCGGGCTGCGCGGTTTCCTCTCGCACCGTGAAGCCAAGCTCATTTCCCGCGATCACCGTTTTGTCGCCTATCGGCTCCAGTACCGGAATTCCGTCCGCATGTCGCAGGCCATGAACCGCTTCTTGCAGCGCCTCGGCTGCCGCGTCGATTTCATTTTGCGAAGCGTCCTCCCGCTCATGAACCGCTTGTGCGCTTAATACGGTCTGCTCCAGCAATTGCAGACTCTCGGCCGTATAGTGCTCGGATTGCAGCTGCTCGGTTTCGTTCAACCAAAATTGAAGCAGCGTTCTATCCTCGGGCATTTCGTAGAACTCGATTTCCTCGAAATTGACGAAGCCGTTATGCCCGTCATAGATTCGGATATAGCGGTAAGGCGCCAAGTCCGCGCTGGAGGCCGAATACCATTGATATACCGAGGTTGAAGGAATGGTATAAAGCTCCGTCCAATTTTGTTTATCGTTCGAGCCTTGGAATACGGTGCCGTTCACGCGATTCACATGCGTTCTTCGCGGCAGGTAGCGGAACGTATCGATCGCCTTCCCGTTCCCCTCTCCGAAATCGACATCGACCCAGCTCTGGGCTGACCTTGTATGCGCGATCGTATCCGGATCTTCGTCGAACAGATACCAGGCATTCTGCTCTTCCCCGATATTGTCGTTGCCCCAATATTTTTCGGACGCTCTTGCCATAGAAGGCTCCAACTCGAGTTTCTTCAGCAGCGTCCGCACAGATACGAGCATTTCGCGAGCGTCGTAAATTTGCTCGATCAAAGCTTCGAGATCCGCCCCCGCTTCATCCTTATCGGCTCGGATCCGCGTCAGCTCCTGTCGGTACAGGTAGTAGCTGGCCTTCGTGTAATCGGCCGACGGCAAGCTCTCCGCCGTTTCCAGCACCGCATCGATCGAATCCGCCGCTATCGACGCGCCATAGAACGGCTGAAGCGTTCCGTCTCCTTGAACCGGCAATATTTTGTAAAACACGCTGCCGTACCTTAGCCCCTGTTCCTCGTAGGAGGTCGCTCGCGTGCTGGCCAGAACGAGCTCCCACGGCGAACCATCGACCGGCTCTGCGGAGCCCGGCGTAAGTTCCGGATCGGCGAGTCCCGCTGCTTCATCGGTGGTTCGGTAGACGTGGAACCATGACGCCTGCTTTGGTTTGTTCCAGTACAAGGTCGCTTTATCCTGTTCCTTCGCCACGAACGGCGTTAAGGCGCCTTGCGGCGTCTCCGTTATGGAAATCTCGCTGAACGCTGCCGAATCCGAAGAAGCAACGCCGGCATAATACCCGTAGGGGAGCAGCGTCGACATCTTCGCGACATAGCGCCAATCCGTGCCGTTCTTGGATACGAATGCGAATGCCGTCTGCGAATCAT
>JAQSXN010000620.1 GCA_029256665.1 Paenibacillus sp. | reverse complement strand
ATGCTCGGCTACAACATGATTATCTACCTCGCGGCGCTGCAGGAGATTTCGACGGAGCAGCTCGAAGCCGCAAGAATCGACGGAGCCGGCACCGGCACCATCACATGGAAAATCGTATGGCCGCTCGTCAGTCCGACGACGTTCTTGCTCTTGATAACGGGCTTGATCATGACCGTCAAATCGTTCTCCCTGATCCAGGCCATTACAGGCGGCGGTCCGAGCGGAAGCACGACGATTCTATCGCTGTTCGTCTACAAGACGGCCTTCAGCTACTACGAGATGGGGTACGCCTCGGCGATTTCCTGGTTCTTGTTCGCGGTTATTCTAATCATCACCATCATCCAGTGGATCGGGCAGAAGCGTTGGGTCCATTACTAGAAAGGAGCGGCAAACGATGAATCAATCGGCAGACAATATCCGGGTCAAGCTTCCCGTCACCATTCTGATGTTGATCGCGGGGACGTTTATGATCCTGCCTTTCCTGTGGATGCTCAGCACGTCGTTCCAGACGCCGAGCGAAGTGTTCCGGCAATGGCTCCCGTCCAAGCTGGACTTCAGCAATCACGAGCGGATCTGGACGGGCAGCTACAACTTCGTGCCTTATTACTTGAATTCGCTCAAAATCTCCGTCATCGGAACGATCGGAGCCGTGTTTCTGTCCGCGCTGGCCGCTTACGGATTCGCTCGCACCGAGTTCAAGGGCCGGGATACGCTGTTCATCGTCTATTTGTCCATGATGATGATCCCGCCACAGGTCGTATTCGTGCCCAAATTCATCATGTTCAACTGGGTCGGCATCTACAATACGCATTGGGCGTTGATCCTGCCCGCGATGTTCTCGATCTTCGGTGTGTTCATGTTCCGCCAATTTTTCCTAAGCATACCTAAGGAAATTACCGAGTCCGCCTTCTTGGACGGCGCGGGACATTTCAAGATCTTCCTGAAGCTGGTGCTGCCGCTGGCCAAGCCTGCGATCGCGACCTTCGCCATTATCGATTTCTCGTGGCAATGGAATGATTACGAGAACGCTCTCGTGTTCCTGACGAGCCCGGATTTGTACACGATTCCGCTGGGCTTGCAAAATTTCGTGCTGGAGAACAACGTCGACTATAACGGCATGATGGCGGCCGCCTCGGCCGCGATCATTCCGATGATCGCCATATTCCTGATCGGTCAGAAGTATATCATTCAAGGCATTTCGAGCTCGGCTGTAAAAGGCTAACGGGAGGGATAAGCGCATGAAACAAGAAACGGTGAAATCGGACGTAACGGTAATCGGCGGAGGACTTGCGGGCATCAGCGCGGCCATCGCGGCGGCGAGAGAGGGGCTCAAGGTGGCGCTGGTTCACAATCGCCCCGTGCTCGGCGGCAACTCCAGCTCCGAGGTGCGCGTATGGGTATGCGGCGCGACCGGCCATGGCGTCAATCGGTATGCTCGGGAGACCGGCATCATGGGCGAGCTGTTTATTCAGAACCAATACCGCAATCCGGAGGGCAATCCGTATCTGTGGGATCTGACGCTGCTGGAGGCGGTCCGGGCGGAGAGCAATTTGACGCTGTTCCTCAATACCGACGTCAGGGAAGTATCGGCGAGCGGAGAGCTGGACGACCGGGTCATTCATAACGTCACGGGTTGGATGATGGGGTCGGAGCGGGAGATTACGTTCGAGAGCGAGGTTTTCCTGGATTGTACCGGGGATGGCTTGGTTGGTTTCCTTGCGGGCGCGGCGTATCGGCTGGGACGGGAGGCGCGCCACGAATACGGGGAGGATTGGGCGCCGGAGGAAGCGGACGATATTACGCTCGGCAGCACGCTGCTATTCTATACCAAGGACGTGGGCAAGCCGGTTCGTTTCGTCGCGCCGTCCTTCGCCAAGGACATCACTCAAACCTCGATTCCGATCAAGCGGGTTATTCGCAGCGGCGATTCCGGCTGCCACTATTGGTGGATCGAGTGGGGCGGCGAGCTGGACACGGTACATCAGAACGAGACGATTCGAGACGAGCTGTGGGCGGTCATTTACGGCATCTGGGACTATATCAAAAATTCCGGCAAGTTCGACTCGGATTCGATGACGCTGGAGTGGGTAGGATCGATCCCGGGCAAACGGGAATACCGCCGCTTCATAGGCGATACGGTGCTGACGCAGAACGACGTGCTGGCGCAGCGGGAGTTCAAGGACCGCGTCGCGTTCGGCGGCTGGTCGATCGATCTGCATCCGCCGCAAGGGATGTACGCGGAGCAAAGCGGCTCGAAGCATCTGCACGCGGACGGCATCTACCATATCCCGTTCGGTTCCTTGTATTCGAAGAACGTGCGCAACATGCTGTTCGCGGGACGCAATATAAGCGCGACGCATGTCGCCTTCGGCACGACGCGCGTAATGGCGACCTGCGCCGTCATCGGCGAAGCGGCGGGCTTCGGCGCGGCGCTGGCCGTGAAGAAGGGCATTACGCCGCGCGAAGTGCGTGAGAAGCATCTGGCCGAGCTGCAGCAGACGATGCTGCGCCGCGACGCTTCGATTATCGGCCTGCGCAACGAGGACGCGCTCGACTTGGCTCGCACGGCA
>JAQSXN010000048.1 GCA_029256665.1 Paenibacillus sp. | reverse complement strand
GTATGAACGTACAGAGGAGCGACTAGGACTTCGGAATGGTAGCTACAGCCGTGGCCTCACCACGCGAGTGGGAAGCCTTACGCTTCAGGTACCGCGCTTCCGTGATGGCAAGTTTTCAACCGAACTGTTTCAACGTTACCAACGAACGGAGCAAGCCCTTGTCCTCACGCTGATGGAGCTTGTGGTCAATGGTGTTTCAACGCGAAAAGTGGCAAAAGTGACCGAAGAACTGTGTGGGACGGAATTCTCGAAATCCACCGTCAGCGAACTTTGTAAGCAACTCGATCCCATTGTCTTGGCATGGAATAACCGCCCGCTGCACGAAATCGCCTACCCCTTCTTAACCGTGGATGCCATGTATGTCAAAGTGCGAGAAGACGGCCGTGTGCGCTCACGTGGCGTGTTCATCGGTTACGGAGTGAGCAGTTTGGGAAACCGCGAAATTCTGGGCCTCATGATCGGCGATACCGAAAGCAGCGAGAGCTGGGGCATGTTCTTCAAACAGTTGAAGGATCGCGGGCTGCATGGTGTTGATTGCATCACAAGCGACACGCATGGCGGGATTGTAAAAGCTGTGAAGCAGCATTTTCAAGGGTCAACGTGGCAAAGGTGTCAGTCTCATTTTATGAAAAACATTCTGGACGCTACTCCAAAAACCATGCAAGCCGGCGTAAAAGGAATGATCAGAGCCATTTTCGAATCGCCAAAGCCTGAGATTGCCAGGAAGTGCCTAGAAGATACGCTGAATGCTTTTCAGGACAAAGCACCAAAAGCGATGGAGATCCTTGAAAATGGATTTGAAGACGCTACCGCCGTTCTGCATTACCCGGAAATGTATCATGTTCGCCTCCGCACATCAAACGGAATTGAACGTGTGAACGGAGAAATTAGACGTCGGGAAAGCGTGATCCGTATTTTCCCTAACCGGGAATCCGTCATGCGGTTGATTGGCTCCGTGTTGATGGAGATCGAAACCAACTGGGAAGCGAGTCGCACGTACATGGACATGACGGCGTACCATGAGTGGTGCAAAGAGAAAAAGTAACAAAGTTTGTTGCAGACAACGGGATGAGGAAATTTACACATAAATTTGGACTTGACCGCATGCGGGGCCTGCAGCCCGACTTTATCGGGCTATAGCAAGCCCGTCGCCGCATTGCCGCCGCCGCGGGCGGCCCCCTTTTTTTTCTCGTGCAGAGCCCCCGCGCTAGGCTTATAATGTGGATGTGTAGACAAATAAAGGGGGCAGGGCCGCCATGATCGCCTTCATTCGGAAAAGACTGACCCGCAACTTGTCCGCCAAGCTCATTCTGCTGCTCTTGATGCTCCTCACCTTCGCGATCGCCATGATCAGCTCGCTCTATTATTGGTTTTCTTCCGAAGTCATCCTGAAAAATGTAAGGGCTTCCACCCAACAATCCGCCAAACAGTCGGCCGACTATCTGTCGCTTATTCTGACCGTGGGCAGCGATATGGGGCAGCAGATCTTCCGCGACGCGCTCATACAAGACGTCATACAAGAAGAAGCGAAAGGCGGGCTGTCGGTCGACCAGAAGTTCGATCACAAGAACGCCGTAAACGATATTCTCAATAACATTATGTACACGAGCTCCTTCGTGCATAGCATCTACCTGCTCAGGGAGCAAGGCGTCAGCTGGGGCAGCGGATTATTCAACGCGTCGAAGGTGATGCGTTACACGCTGACGGAGAGGGATTGGTACAACGACATCGTCGGCGGGAGGCGAGACGAGCTCTGGCTGCCGCTGCAATTCGACCCGTTCAGCGGCGGCGGGGAGAATACGCGGCTCGTGCTTACGTTCGTCAAGCCGCTGCGCAATCTCGCGACGCGGGAGACGGCAGGCGCGATTCTCGTCAACGTCGACGGACAGCTGATCCTGCAAGCGATCGAGCGGATTCGGCTGGGCAAGACGGGCGACTTTTTCGTGGTGGACGGGGACGGCAATGTCGTCATCGCCTCGGAAGCCGAGAGATGGAGTAAGACGCTGGAGGAAACGGGACTCGGCAAGTCGCTGCCGCGCATCCAGGCCGAGGAGTCGGAGTTCGAGCTCGAGCTGGACGGCGTGCGCCAATATGCGGTGACGCGCAAGCTCGATAACGATTGGACCGTGGTCGGCATCGTCCCCGTCGGCGAGATGATCGGAGATATCGCTCGCATTCAACGCCAGATTTGGCTTTACGCCACTCTGCTGCTGGCGCTGGCCTCCATCACGGGTTATTTGTTCTCCAAACGGATTACTTCGCCCCTTAAAACCTTAATGACGCAAATGAAAGAGATCGAACGCAGCAATTTCAACGCGCTCTCGACCGTATCCTCGCAGGACGAAATCGGGCAGCTCAGCCGCAGATTCAACCAGATGGTTCGGCAGATCGAGGCGCTGATCGAGCAGGTCAACCAGGTCGAGGCCAAGAAGCGGGAAGCGGAGATGCGGGCGCTGCGGCATCAGATCAATCCGCATTTCCTATACAACACGCTGGCCACGATACGCTGGATGATCAAGTTCGGCAGGAAGGAAGGGGCGTACGACGGTATCTCGTCGTTGGTGCAGCTCATGGAGGCGAGCATGGAGAAGCAAGGGGTATTTTACCGCATTCGGGATGAGCTCGAGCTGCTGGACAAATATATGGTCATCCAGCGCTTCCGGTACGACTTCCGCATCGAGCTGCACGTCAATTGCGACGAAGCCATCAAGGAAGTGCCCATTCCCCGCATGCTGCTGCAGCCCATCGTGGAGAATGCGATCTTCCACGGGCTCGCGCCCAAGGAGGGCGGCGGCACGGTGACGATCGCGATCGAACAGTCCGCCGATATGGGAGAGTCTGCCCTCGTTCTCCGCATCGAGGATGACGGAGTCGGCATTTCCCCGGAACGGTTGCCGGGATTGCTGGGAAGGTCGCGGGAGCCCAAATCCGGCATGTTCGGGATCGGGCTGAACCATGTGCATGAGACGGTGCAGCTTTATTACGGCGAACGAAGCGGCGTTGAGATCGTTAGTCCGCCGGGCGGCGGGACGATCGTGACCGTCAGGCTATTCATGAAGGAGGAGATGGCAAGTGTTATATAACGCGCTGATCGTGGACGACGAGCCGATGATCCGCTTCGGCCTGGCGTCATGCGTCGAATGGGAGCTGGAAGGCATCAGGCTGGCGGGCGAAGCGGCGAACGGAGAAGCGGCGCTTGCGCTAATCCGGTCGGAAGACATCCATATTCTCATTACCGATATCAAAATGCCCCTCATGGACGGTCTGGAGCTGATCCGCCATGCCAAGGAGCTCCGGCCGGAGCTGAAGGTCGTGCTCGTGAGCAGCTACAGCGACTTCGCTTACGCGGTGGAAGCCGTGAAGCTTGGCGTCGTGGTCGATTATTTGCTTAAGCCGACGATGGAGCCGGAGGATCTGCTTCGCGTCATCCGGACGTGCAAGGAACGATTGGCGCGGGACCTTGCCGGCAGCGAGAAGGAGGCAAGGCTCAGAGAAGAGGAAACGAAGAGCAAGACGTTCAAATTCGAAGAGGAGCTCAAGGCGTTTCTGGGCGGCGTCGGCGAAGGTTTCGCGTGGAAGCCCGAGTGGGCGATCGGCAACGTGGCGCTGGCCGTCTGGCGTCTGGAGGAGGGGGGCGGCGACGCGCTGCGGCATCTCGTCTCGCTGGAGGGCGCGAAGAACAGGCTGAATCAATGGTGCGGGCACGGCTTGTCGTTTCTGTCCGGCGACGGCGAGCTGATCACGCTCCTCGCGGATCATAACGGAAGCGCGCTGTCCGATATTACGCGTTATCATCGCCGGCTCGCGGAGGAAGGTTCCGCCGGACGGTTCACGGTCGGCGTCAGTCCCGTCGTGCACCGCGTACAATCGGCGACGGATGCGTACGGATGGGCAAGGAAGGCGCTCGACAACGCGTTTTTCGAGGGGAAAGGCCGATGCTATCTTGGTCACATCCCTGCGGGAGAGGAGCCGAAGCGGCACGAACACGAGCGTGACGTCGGCTTCGAGCGGCTTCGCGAAAGGTTCTCGAAGGCCTACGCGTTCTCGGATCAACCCGGCAGCGAGAAGGCGCTCTCCGAGCTGGTCGCGCTCTGGAAGGGGCGGCGATACGTAAGGGCGGAAATCGTGGCGCATGCCAGAAGTCTGCTCACGATTATGTGGTCGCATCGGTTCCGGATGAAGACGGAGGAGGACATGGGCATGATGATCGGAAAGCTGGAGGGACTGGAGCAATCTCCCGGTCTGGATGCCCTGATCCTTGTCGTGAGGGAGGAGTTGACCCGGTTCTGGAAGCCGGACGATCGTCCCGTCGCGGTCGACGCCGGCGGCGCGCATGTCATCCAGCTGGCGTTATCCTATATTCAGGAGCATTACCGCAAGGATATTTCGTTGCAGGACGTGGCCGATTACGTGCACATGAGCAAAAATTACTTCAGCGAGCAGTTCAAGCAAAGAACCGGCATGAACTTCATCGATTTCGTCATTTCCCTGCGGCTGCATTACGCCAAACATCTGCTGGAGCACACGAGCTTGAAGATCATCGACGTCGGCGCGGAATCGGGCTTCAACAGTCCCAAACACTTCTTGAAGCTGTTCAAACGGGAGATGAATTGTACGCCGGTCGAGTTCAGAGAGCGCTGCGAGCGGGGACATGTCGAGGAGCGAAAGCGCGCCGGGGAGGTTGATCTCTATGAAATATAACGAAAATGCCGCAAGGAGGCTTCAGTCGGGAGCTGCCGCCTTCGCGCATTCGGCCATGCTCTGGCTTGCCGTCGTCATGATCGCCGGCTGCATGCGGCCTTCGCTTGCGCCGGAAAGCGCGGGCGGGCAGGCGCAGAATAACGAAGCCGGACGATACGCCGTCGAGCTGGAATTTTGGCACACGTATAGCGATCTTGAGCAGGAAGTGTTCTTGAATAAGGTGCTGCCGCTATTCGAGAAGCAATATCCCCACATCCGGATCAACGCCGTACGCAAGTACCAAACGGATCAGTTCAAAGATACGCTGCTGTTCGCGGTGGCGGACAATAAGCAGCCGGACGTCATGCGCATGGACATCGTGTGGGTGCCGGAGTTCGCCAAGAAGGAGGCGCTCGCGGAGCTGTCCGTCATGCCGGGGTTTAATGCCATTAAGGAAACGTTTATCGGGGCGCTTATTCAGACGAATATATATAAAGGCGGGTATTACGGCCTGCCGGTCAACGCCAACACGCGCGCGGCAATCTACAACAAGAGACTTCTGGAAGCGGCGGGTCTGAACGAGCCTCCCTCCACGTTCGAGGAGCTGGCCGAAGCGTCGGAGCGGCTTCGCTCCGTCATGCCGGATGCGTACGGCATCGGCGTCTGCTGTTCGGGCGGCTGGGGGATGCTCCCCTATTTCTGGTCGCTGGGGGGAGAGCTGACCGACCCGGCCCATGCGAAGGCTAGCGGTTACCTGAACGGCGAAGGCAGCCGGACGGCCTTGGCCCGGATGAAGGATTGGATGGATCGCGGCATTATGAGCCGCTCCATTCTAGGGGAGGTGCCCGGCACGTGGGACGGCATTTTGAAGGGACAGCTCATGATGATCGACGACGCGCATTGGTTCCATACGGTCAATGCGACGGGCCCGAACAAGGAGCTGCTGGAGGATGTCGTCATCGGGCTGTTCCCGGGGGGCGGGGAGCAGCCGACATCGGCGGGCACCTCCGTCATCGGCGGGGAGAATCTCGTGTTGTTCCAAGGGTCCGAGCATAAGCAGGAAGCATGGGATTTCATCAGGTGGATGACTTCGGAGGAGCCGCAGCGGATGATGGCGGAGACGGGCCTCATCCCGACGATTCAGGGACTGGAGAACAACGTGTCGAACCGGCTGCTGGCTCCTTATCTGGAGCAGCTCAAGAACGCAAAGCCAAGACCACCCGTGCCGAACTGGAGCGCCATCGACGAAGAATTCGCGCGGATGGTAGAGCGGATCATGGCGGGAGAGATGGCCGTGGACGAGGCGACCGACCGGGCGGCGGCGCGGATCGACGAGTTGCTCAAGGACTAAGGCGTCTCCATCGTTCTTACGATTGCGTGATGTCGAAGTGAAATCACATTTATTAAAGGAGCGAATGCCATGACGGCGGGCAAAGTCGGCAAAATTTCCACGAACCTATGGTTCGACAATCAAGCGGAGGAAGCGGCTCGTTACTACACGGCCCTGTTCCCGAATTCCGGCATCGAGCGCATTACGCGGTACGGAAAGGAGCGCAAGGAGCTCGGCGGTTTGGAGGAAGGAGCGGTCATGACCGTGGAATTCCGGCTGGACGGTCAGCCGTTCGTGGCGCTGAACGGAGGGCCGAGATATCGCTTCAACGAATCGATCTCATACATTGTGCATTGCGATTCGCAGGAGGAGCTGGACCACTATTGGGATCGGTTAAGCGAAGGGGGAGACGAACAAGCGCAGATATGCGGCTGGCTTAAGGATAAGTTCGGCGTGTCGTGGCAGGTCGTTCCCGCCAATCTGACCGATATGCTGCAGGATTCGGACCCCGCGAAAGCGGACCGCGTCATGAAGGCGCTGCTGAAGACGGCGACGAAGATCGACATGGGGGCGTTGCGGCGGGCGTATGACGGAGAGAACCCGTAACGAAATCGGGCTTTGTATCGCCTGTATGGCGCCGAGGCCATGCGACTCTAGCATTCCATAACAAAAGATACCGAATCCGAATATATTGGAATTTTAATAGGATAGCGCTTCCATTATGCTAAAGCTAGATTCGTGCGGCAGCCGAACAGGGGCATGGGTCTAAATCCATTGTGGAAGGTGGCATGCCATGTGTTAAGGGTAGAGTCTCGCGCAAAAACGGTTCTCTCTTACGTCCTTATGCTATCGCTCGTCGTTTCGCTGGTGGGAATCGCTCGTCCCGGCTCGACGCTGGCCTACGTGGGGGCGCTCGGGAACGTAACGGGCGCAAGCGTATCCGGCGATTCCGTGACGCTGACGATCGACAACGGGGCGGAGCCGAATGACGACAAGCTCGTTATCGACGTGCTGAGGAGCGATATCGTGAAGGTGTCGTACCGGCCGAACAACGTATCGCCAAGCGCGGATACGCCGATGATCGATCCCGGCAAGACGTGGAGCCCGGTTGGTGCGACGATCAATACGGCGAGTAATCCCATCACGATCGCAACCTCCGAAATCCGGGTCGAGATCGCCAAGACGCCGGCCCGCGTGACGATCAAGAAGGCCGACGGCACGACGCTGCTGTGGGAGCCGTCCGGCGGAGGCGTATTCTACGACGGGGTCCGGTTCATGCGGAATTCAGGCGACAACATCTATGGCATTCGCAGCTACAACGCCAACGAATCGGCGCCCGATCTGCTCCGCAACTCGAGCACGCATCCGGCGCACGCGGGCAACCAAGGCGACTCCGGCGGGCCGCTGATGTGGTCGACGGCCGGTTACGGCCTGCTCGTGGACAGCGACGGAGGGTATCCGTACTCCGACACGACGGGCAAGCTGGAATTCTATTACGGCGGCACGCCGGACGAGGGACGCCGCTACTTCAAGACCGACGTCGAGTATTACGCCATGGTCGGTTCGCCGGAGGAGATCATGGCGAGCGTAGGCGAGATCACGGGCAAATCCCCCATGCTGCCCAAGTGGTCGCTCGGCTTCATGAACTTCGAGTGGGACACCGACCAGACGGAGATGACCTCCATGATCGATACGTACCGCGCGAAGGACATTCCGCTCGACGCGTACGGACTGGACTACGATTGGAAGAAATACGGGGAGACGAATTACGGCGAATTCGCCTGGAACACCGGCAACTTCCCGAGCGCAAGCACGACGGCGCTGAAGACGGCCATGGACGCCAAAGGCGTGAAGATGATCGGAATCACGAAGCCGAGAATCGTGACGGAAGACAGCGGCGGCAACCGGACTTCGCAATACAACGACGCGAACGCGGCGGGGTATTGGTATCCGGGGCATGCCGAGTATAACGATTATTTTATCCCGGTGAAGGTGCGAAGCATAGATCCCTACAACGCGGGCATGCGCGCCTGGTACTGGGATCACTCCGAGGATGCCTTCGACAAGGGCATCGCGGGCTGGTGGAACGACGAGACGGACAAGGTGGCGTCGGGGCCGGCGCAATACTGGTTCGGCAACTTCTCGACGACCCATCTATCGCAGGCGATGTACGAGGGACAGCGGGCTTATACGAACGATGAGCAGCGCGTCTGGCAAACGGCGCGGACGTTCTATCCCGGCGCTCAGCGGTACGCGACGACGCTGTGGTCCGGCGATATCGGCGGCCAGTTCGAGATGGGCGAGAAGGTGGGCTGGGCTTCGGGCATGAAGGAGCAGCGCACGGTCATGCTTTCGTCGGTGAACATGGGACAGCCGAAGTGGGGCATGGACACGGGGGGCTTCAACCCGAACGACAGCAATCCGAGCCCCGAGCTGTACGCCAGGTGGATGCAGTTCGCGGCGCTGACGCCGGTGTTCCGCGTTCACGGCAATCTGTACCACCAACGGCAGCCATGGTTTTATGGTCCCACGGCGGAGGAAGCGTCCAAGGCGGCCATTAAGCTGCGGTATTCGTTAATTCCGTACATGTACGCTTACGAGCGGGAGGCCTTCGAGACGGGCAACGGCTTGGTGCGCCCTCTGCTGTTCGACTATCCGACGGATTCGGCGGTCAGCAACTACGTCGACGCCTGGATGTTCGGAGATTGGCTGCTTGCGGCTCCGGTCGTGGACAAGGGGCAGACGGTGAAGCCGATTTATCTTCCGGCGGGCACTTGGACGGATTATTTTACGGGCCGGACGTACGCTGGCGGACAGACGATCCAATACGCGCTGAACGCGGACGACTGGTCGGATATTCCGCTCTTCATCAAGAAAGGCGCGATTATTCCGACGCAGGAGCCGCAGGACTACATCGGCCAAAGCGCGGTCGCGACCGTCGATGTGGACGTCTTCCCGGATACGGCGGCGACCAGCTTCACGTATTACGATGACGACGGCGGCAGCTACGACTACGAAAGCGGAGAAATCTTCAAGCAGACGCTTACCGCTCAGGACAACGGGGGCAGCGGCATCAGCTTCTCGGTAGGCGCCAAGACGGGCACGTTCTCGCCGGCTCTGCAAAGCTACATCGTAAAAATTCACGGCAAAGCCGGCACGAGCGTGACGCTAGGCGGTTCGGCGATGACCTCCTATGCCGATCTGGCGGCGCTGCGCGCGGCATCCGGCGAAGGCTGGGCGAAGGGGCGCGACATTTACGGCGAAGTAACGTACGTGAAGCTTGCCGCGGGCAGCGGCTCCGCCAAGAACGTCGTCGTAGCCGGCACCGGCACGGCCGCCGCGACGGCGATGAAGCTGGAAGCGGAGAAAGCGGCGCTGTCGGGCAACACGACGGCCACGCAGCCAACCGTCAATAACAACCATGCGGGATATTCCGGCACGGGCTTTGCGGACAACATCGAGAACGACGGCGCGTCCGTCACGTTCTACGCCGACGTGAAGGCGGCCGGCGATTACGCGGTCGACCTCCGTTACGCGAACGCGAACGGCTCGGCCAAGTCGCTGAGCATTTTCGTGAACGGCAAACGCGTGAAAGGGACGAACCTCGCCAATTTGGCGAACTGGAGCACGTGGGGTACGACTACGGAGACGATTCCGCTTGCGGCGGGACGCAATGCCATCACGTACCGTTATTACGCGGATGCCGGCGATACCGGGTACGTCAATTTGGACTACATCTCGGTACCGTTCCATCCCGCGGTCGCCAAATACGAAGCGGAAGGCGCCGCGTTATCGGGCGGCGCGGCGACGAACAAAAACCATTCGTTCCATAGCGGCACGGCATTCGTCGACAGCATGACGTCGGTTGGGGCCGCGGCAACGTTCAAGGTGAACGTTCCATCCGCCGGAAGCTACCAGGTAGCGCTCCGTTACGCGAACGGTTCGGGCAGCGCGAAGACGCTCAGCACCTACGTGAACGGCGTCGACGTGGCGCAGGTTAGCCTGGCGAGCCCAAGCGCAAGCTGGAGCGTATGGCAGGACGCGACGCAGGCGCTGACCTTGGCCGCCGGCGACAACACGATCGCGTTCAAGTACGACGGGGCGGACAGCGGCAACGTCAATCTGGATCGGATTCTGGTATCGTCCGCCTCGCCGGGAACGCCGCAGTCGGAGCTGAATCTGCTCGATAACGGCAGCTTCGAGCGGGTAGGTTATAGCTCGGCCTGGACGGAGTGGCATCCCGGCGGGCAAGCGCTGGCTTTCGGCGTCGACAGCGGCTCGGGCACCCATCCGCCGACATCGGCATGGCATAGGGACGCGAGGGCCTACTTCTACGCGGCAGGCGCGTATCAGCAGAGCCTCCACCAGATCGTGAACGTACCCGTGAACAATGCCAATTACAAGCTGGAGGCTTGGGTTCGGATGCAACACGCGGCGCCGACGACGGCGCGGGCGGAGATTACGAGCCACGGCGGCTCGGCGATCTACGCGAACGTCCCGAATACCGGCGATTGGGAGTATATCAGCATCGATAATATTTACGTCACGAGCGGCACGGTCGATGTCGGCTTCTATATCAACTCGCCGGGAGGCACGGTGCTCCATGTGGACGACGTGCGGCTGACGAAGCAGTAAGCGATGCATTGCAGCGGGAAGCAACAACAGCCAGCGCCTTAAAGGTGCTGGCTGTTTGCGCGTTTGACGCCGCAAAACTAGCTTTTCCATCTCGCAGCCAACAATGCTAGAATTGAAATTGAAAGCAATACCAATTCTATCGCTGGTGAGAGAGGAGCAATTGGACTAATGAGCAAACGTACGGTTAAATGGGGCATTCTAGGCTGCGGGGGCATCTCGTCGAAGTTCGCGAGCGACTTGAAGCTGGCGGAGGGAGCCGAGCTGACGGCGGTAGCCGCGAGGTCGCTGGACAAGGCGCAAGCCTTTGCGGAGAAACATGGGTTCGAGCGCGCGTACGGAAGCTACGAGGAATTCTTGAATGACGCGGACGTAGAGATCGTGTACGTCGGCACGATTCATCCGCTGCACAAGGAGCAGGTGCTCGCTTGTCTGGAAGCGGGCAAAGCGGTAATATGCGAGAAACCGTTCACGATAAACGCGGCGGAAGCCGAGGAGATCGTGCGCGCTGGACGCGACAAAGGTTTGTTCGTCATGGAAGCCATGTGGACGCGTTACCTGCCGCCGATCGTGCAAGCGCGCGAGTGGCTGCAGCAAGGGCTTATCGGCGACGTTCAGCTCGTGCAGGCGGACTTCGGCTTCGACGCCGGATGGAATCCCGGCGGGCGGCTGCTGAACAAGGACATCGGCGGCGGCGCGCTGCTGGATGCCGGCATCTATCCCGTTTCGTTCGCTTCCATGGTATTCGGCGAGCAGCCGACGACCATCCACAGCAGCGCGGTCATCGGCGAGACGGGAGTCGACGAGAAGTTCTCGGCGCTCTTCGTATACGAAGGAGGCCGCACGGCGGTGCTGAACGGCGCGGTTCGTTTGCAATTGACCAACGAGGCCTACCTTTACGGAACAAAGGGCTACATCCGCATTCCGAACTTCCTCTTCGGGAAGTCGGCCAGTCTGCATGTCCGCGGAGAAGAACCGGTGAGCTACGAGGACGACCGTTCGTTTAACGGCTACAAATATGAAGCCGAAGCCGCGATGGAGGCTCTGCGCGCGGGCAAGACGGAAAGCGAAGTCATGCCGCTGGACGAAACGGTCGCCATCATGGACACGATGGACCGGATGCGCAAGCAGTGGGGACTTACGTATCCTGCGGATAATCAGTAATCCTAGTTTGATTGAAGCCAGTTTGTTTGCGCCCTCTAGAAGTGAGCGCAGAGCCGTACCTGAAGCGGATGCAACACGCCGCCTAGGGTTCGGCTTTTTTGTTTGCTCAACTCGTGCGGCGACCAGTGACCATGAGACGCAAAGCGAGTAAGCGTGTATGAAAAACCGAGTCCAGCAGCAGGTGTGGGCAGAAAGGGGGCAAACGTGTATGAAAAACCGAGTCCAGCAGCAGGT
>JAQSXN010000047.1 GCA_029256665.1 Paenibacillus sp. | reverse complement strand
ATGGCGAATTACTTGGCCAAGCTGACGACAAGCAGCAGGCTGTTCTAGAAAGGAGAGTACAACATGATACAGAGCCGCGGATTCGGCGACTATTTGTTCAAGACGATCAACTACACGCTGCTTCTGCTCTTGACGGCGGCGACGCTGTTCCCGTTCGTCAACTTGCTGGCCGTGTCGCTTAACGACCCGCTCGATACGGTCAAGGGCGGCATCTACCTATGGCCAAGGGAGTGGACCTTCTCGAACTACGTCTATACGTTCAGCAACGAAAAGCTAATCGGAGCGGCCTTCCGATCGGTGCTTCGCACATTGATCGGGACGGGGCTTGGCCTTCTCGCCACCGCGATGGTCGCATATGCGCTAAGCCGCCGCGAGTTTATGTTCCGCAAAGGAACGAATGTCTTCCTGGTCATGACTTTATATCTTAACGCGGGGTTGATACCGGCCTATCTGCTCGTTAAAGAAATCGGCTTAATGAATAACTTTGCGGTGTACATTCTTCCCGGACTCGTTAGCGCCTACAACATCATGATTATGCGAAGCTACTTCGAGAGTTTGCCGGAAGGCGTCGTAGAATCGGCCAAGATTGACGGCGCCAGCGACTTCCAAACGTTGTTCCGGATCGTGCTTCCGATGAGCATGCCGGTTGTCGCGACCATTACGTTGTTCGTCGCGGTCATGCACTGGAATTCCTGGTTCGACAACTATCTCTACACTTCGAGATCCGCTCATCTCAGCTTGCTCCAGTTCGAGCTTCAGAAGGTGCTGCTAAGCTCGATCTCGCAGGTGTTCACGCAAGCGGACAGCTCTTCCGTAAGGCAAGCGCTCGGGGCTTCGCCGCAATCGATCCGCTCCGCGATCACCATCGTCGTTACGCTGCCGATCCTTCTCGTATACCCGTTCCTGCAGCGGTATTTCGTGAAGGGGATTACGATGTCCGCGATCAAAGAATAACGCTTGCCAATCTAGTATTCGTGATATCATAGGGAAAAATCCCTTGATATATAGTTTATACAATGACGAAAAGAGGGTGTCAGAACAATGAAACGAAACAAATCGTTGCTGTATCTGGTATGCATGATGCTGGTAGCCGGAATTGTCGCGGGCTGCTCCGGCAATAACGGCAACAAAGCGCCGGAACCGACAGCCGGCAATCAAGGGACGACGAACGAAGCCAAAGAGACCGACGCGCCTGATCTCAGCCCGGTCGAGTACACGATCAGCACATCGGACGACAAGTTGAACTGGGACGCGCCGATTACGAACGAGCTGACGAAACGTACGGGCGTATCGCTCAAATACGATGTCGTCGTAGGCGACCAATTCCAGAAGTGGGATCTGTGGCTGGCAGGCGGCGACTACCCGGATATCGTCGTCATGGATACGGCCCATATACAGAAATACGCCGATGCCGGCGCCATTATCCCGCTTAACGATCTGATCGACCAATACGGTCCTAACATTAAAGAAAAGTTCGGCAAATTCTACAACCTTCTCAAGGACAAAGACGGGAATATAACCTCCCTTTACAATGTCAATTTGAGCGAGGAGCCGGCCGCGGATTCCGCCGCATCCTTCGTGGTGCAAATGGAGGTGCTCAAAGCCGCGGGTTATCCGGAAGTGAAAACGTTCGACCAGCTGTACGAAGTGATCAAAAACTACGCGGATCAAAATCCGAAAATCGACGGACAAGATACGATCGGCTACTCCGCCGCCATGAACGGCTGGACGGTCAACATCGAGTTCAACAACCCCATCATCAGCGCGTTGGGACTGCCGGATCACGGCAACTTCCGAATCGACGGCAGTAATCAAGTCACGTATAACCCGGTTACGAACGAAGCCAAACAATATTACGCGTTCTTGAACAAATTGTACAACGAAGGGTTGCTGGACAAGGAATCGTTCTCGTTGGATTACGGCGCTATAAAGGCAAAGATGGCACAAGGCCGAGTGCTTGCCGCCTATGCGCCGAAGTGGTTCGTCGAGGAGCCGAACAATCTGCTCAAGTCCGAAGGCAAAAACAATCGCATGTACGCCCACCTGCCCATTTACTTCGACGGCGTGACGGAGGATCGTTCCAATGCGAGCACGCCTACCGGTGCGGGCAGCTTCCAATGGGCGATTACGACCAAAGCCAAAAATCCGGAGCGGATCATTCAATTCATCGATTACTTGTTCACGGATGAAGGCCAAATCTTGACGCACTGGGGTCTTGAAGGCACCCACTACGACGTGGTTGACGGCAAGCGCACGGTTAAGCCGGAGCTCGTCGAACGCCGCATCGCCGATCCGTTGACGAACTACCAAGAAGGCTTCTACAGCCCGGAAGGTTCCCAAATCAATTGGTTCACGTTCGGCGTAGGCGCGAAGCTGGGAGACGGCGATTATGCCACGCATCTGACCAAAGAATCCGTCATGAGCACCTACGACCCCATGACCAAAGAAGTTCTAGCCGCTTACGGCAAAGAAACCTGGGCAGACTTCCTGCCGAAGTCGCAATATGTGCCGGGCTTCCTCTGGCAGCTGAGCCCGCCGCAGGAAGCGGCCGTCCAAATCCAGAAGATCGAGGATCATTGGAAGCAGCTGCTGCCTAAGATTATCTTGTCGAAGACGGCGGAAGAATTCGAAAAGGAATGGAATTCCATGGTGGAAACGATCGAGAAAGACGGACTGAAAGAGATGGAAGCCGCGTACACGAAAGTATGGCAGGAATTCGTCGCCAAATACGAAGCGGCCGTAGGCCAATAAAAAAAGGATGGCAAAGGCTCCTGAAGTCCGGCATTAACCGGGCTTCGGGGCCTTCTTTCCACATAGGAATGTTTAAGTTATTTAAAGCGATGAAGCGTAAAGAAAATCATTCCTATTGGCGATAAAAATTTCCTCATAAACGCGGTCGCACATCCCCGAAGTACTCCGATAGGAGTTTTTCTCAATCTTATATGGCCGGAAGGACTTAAGGAACCAGGCAGAGAAAGGATAGGGATACCATCATCATGAGTCGTTAGGGGCGCTGAGCTTGAAGATCAGAACCAAATTTTTTGTAACGAACATGCTTATCGTTCTTCTCTTGCTCGGTTCCTTGTCTTACGTTTGGGTGGAACGCAGCACGGATCTCATCATGGGCAGCATTGCCGAGAACGCCGAGCTGTCGTTGTCCCAAGTAAGCGCAAACATAGGCGACAAGCTGCTGTCCTACGAGGAAATCGTCAACACGTTGTACTCCGATAATACGCTGCAGAAGGAATTTATGCAGCATTACGACGATCTGAGAGAAGCCTACGACATTTATTTCAACAAACAGATTCCATTCGAACGGGCTATTCTGACAACGAAGGACGTCAATCAGATCGATATTTTCACGGACAACCCGACTTACGTGTTCTCCAACGTCCAATTGATCGATGAATCAGTGGAAAGCAGCGACTGGTACGGGCAGGTGCTGGACAGTTCGACAGGCAGCGTGTGGACGAAACCTTACCTAAGCGAGACGAATCAGACGCAAGTGTTCAGCATCAAGAAGCGGTTGAACAACTTGGTCAAAGACGCCAAGCTGTTCGTCTCCGTCGAGGTGCATATGCGCGTGCTCTACGACTTGGTTCAGGAGGAAAGCAGGGGCAAACGTTATATTATCGCGCTTAAAGACGGTACCGTCCTTGTCGATAGCGCGCCTGGCAAGCGAATATCGACGCTGAGCGAATTGGCATTCGGCGACGAACTGCAGACGAAGCTGAAGGGCAACCGCATTTACGAAGAAGACGGCCATTCCTATATGGTTCTTCATAATACCTTAACCGAGAGAGTGACGATTAGCGGAATCCAGGTCATCAGCTTCGTGCCGCTGGACGAGGTTATGCCCAAGGTGCAGGACATGCGCAATTTGGCGATTTTGTTGTTCGCGGGCACGTGCGCGATTTCCGCTATTGTCATCTATCTGTTCTCCATCGGGCTGACGCGGCGGATCTCCGAGCTCTCGCGCAAGATGAGGCGAGTGGACAAGGACGGCTTCCAGACGAGCGTCGACGTTCGGGGCAATGACGAGATCAGCGTGCTCGGGCAAATGTTCAACCAGATGGTGGGGCGGATCGGACAGCTGATCAAGGAAGTGTATCAATCGGAGATCGATCGCAAGGAGCTTGCGCTCCGGACGAAGGAAGTGGAGTTGTACGCGCTTCAGACGCAGATCAATCCGCATTTCCTGTTTAACGTGCTCAATATGATTCGCGGCAAGCTGCTCATTAGCGGGGATCGGGACACGGCCAAGGCGGTCGGGCTGCTTGCCAAGTCGTTCCGCATGATGCTTCGCGGCGGCGGCCAAAGCATCGAGTTGTCGCAGGAGATCGAGTTTATCACGAACTATCTGTTGCTCCAGCAATACCGATACGGCGACAAGTTGACATACGAAATTTCGTTTAACGAAGAGGATTTGTCGATTGCCATTCCAAGGCTATGCCTGCAGCCGCTGGTCGAGAACGCGATCTCGCACGGCATCGAGCTCAAGGAGGCGCCGTCCCGTATCCGGGTGAAGGGGGAGCGCACGGAAGAAGGTCTGATCATTCGCGTCGAGGATGACGGTCTGGGCATACCTGCGGAGAAACTGAGCGGTATACGCGAATGGTTCGCGAACCAGCCTCCGTTGACGCAGGAGAATCATATCGGTCTACGAAACGTGGATCAGCGCCTTAAACATCTGTACGGCGAAGGAAGCGGATTATCGATCGACAGCGAGGAAGGAAAAGGAACGGTGGTAACGATGACCATTCCGGTGCCATCCGGACGAAGAGGTGAACGGGATGCATGAAGTATTGATCGTGGACGACGAGTCCATCGCAAGAGCATCGCTTACGTATTTGATCGACTGGGAGACGTACGGCTTCGCGATCACGGCCGAAGCGAGCAATGGCCAGCAAGCGCTGAACCTGATCCGCGAACGTTATTTCTCTTTGGTCGTTACCGACGTGCGGATGCCGGTCATGGACGGTCTCGCGTTTATCGCCGAGCTGCGGGCTTTCTCCGACGTACCCGTCATTATACTTAGCGGCTACGAGGATTTCGAGTATGCGAGACAAGGCATCAAGATGGGCGTCCAGGATTATTTGCTCAAGCCGGTGGACGAAGACGATCTGATCGAGGTGCTGAAGCGGATCGAAGGGCAGTTGGCGCAGCGCTACCTCAAAGGCAGGCAGCTAGACCGGGGGTTGTCCGTGCTGCAAGAGCAATTCCTGCGGAAATGGACAAGCGGCGGCATGAAGCCGGGCAAGGAATTCGAAGAGCAGGCCAAGCTGGTCGGGTGGACGGCGCCGGAGGGGAGATACGGCTGTCTCATCGTCGAGTTAGACCGCGTGCCGATGGATGACAACGCCTGGTCTCCGGAAGGGCATGAGCTGAGGAAGTTTTCCGTGCGCAACATCATCACCGAGATCGCGGGGCCGGACAGCTACGCGTTCGAGCTGACGGAGGACCGGCTCGGCCTGTTATGCGCGCTGAGCGGAGTGAGCGGCGGGGAATCCTCTTGGCTGGAGCTCGCAAGCAAGCTGTCCGAAGCCGTGGCCGACTACGGCAAACAAACGGTAAGCATCGGCGTGGGGAGCATCGCGGACGCCGCCGACCAAGTTCCGGCCTCGCTCGCGGCGGCGGAGAAGGCGCTCGACGGCAAATTCCTGACGGGGAAAGCTTCGATCCTGACGGCCCATACCTTCGAGTCGTCCATCGCCGATCTCGCGTCCATGAGAGTGCTGGGCGCCGAATTGCTGGACGTGATCCGCACTTACCGGACATCCCAGATTCCCAGGGTATTGCAACGGATCTGGGATGGCCTCCGGGAAGGCAACGTGCCGCAGGCCAAAGCAAAACCATTTGTGCTGGAATTGCTGCTTCAGCTGTTCCGAACGCTCAAGGAAGCGGGGGCGGATGAGGACAGCGTGTTCGACCACGAATACGGCGACTATGATTTCGTCATGAAATCCAAGTCGATGGAAGAGCTCCAAGTCTTTATGGAACGCAAGTGCGCGGAAGCGGCGGCGCTTCTGCTGCGATTGAAGGAAGTGCAGCCCAATCAGAGCATCGAAGAGATCAAAGCCTGGGTCGCCGAGCATTACGGCAGCAATATCAGCCTAAGAACCATAGCGGGGCAAATGTATATGAATCCCGCCTATCTCGGCCAGCTGTTCAAGTCGCATGTCGACATGACCTTCAACGACTACCTGCTTAAGGTTCGCATGGACAAAGCGATCGAGCTGCTGCTCCGCACGGACAAAAAGGTATACGAAATCGCCGGCGAGGTCGGCTACAAGCAGCTGGACTGGTTCTACAAACGATTCAAAGCCTATACCGGCATCAGCGCCGGCGAATATCGGGCTTCAATACAACAATGAAAGTAGGGAACGCGATGGAGTTCGGAGCCTGTTATTATCCGGAGCATTGGCCGGAGGAGAGATGGCCGGAAGACGCGCGCATGATGCGGGAAGCGGGATTTACGATGGTGCGACTCGCGGAATTCGCTTGGTCGAAGTTTGAACGCAGAGAAGGAGAATACGACTTCGGCTGGCTGGACCGCAGTCTTGCGATATTGTCGTCGAACGGCATTCGGGTTACGCTCGGCACGCCGACGGCGACGCCGCCCAAGTGGCTGATGGACAAACATCCGGATATCTATATGAAAGATTATTACGGCCGGGTAAGAGGCTACGGCAATCGCCGCCATTATTGCTACAACAATGCAACGTATCACGGTTACGTGGCCGGCATCGTCGAGCGGATGGCTCGCCATTATGCGGACAACGCGTCCGTGGCCGCTTGGCAGATCGACAACGAGTTCGGCTGCAACGATACGACCCGATGCTACTGCGACAATTGCCGAACCGGGTTCCAGCAATGGCTGAGCGACAAATACGGGGATATCGATTCGCTGAACGAAAGCTGGGGAACGGTATTCTGGAGTCATATCTACAACGACTTCTCGGAGATCGAGTTGCCGGGGTACACGGTGTTCCAACTGCACAATCCAGGTCATGCGCTGGATTTCCGCCGCTTCGCATCGGATTCGGTTAAGCGCTTCCAGAAGCTGCAGACCGATATTTTGCGCCGCATCGCGCCGCATCAGAAGCTCACGCACAACTTTATGGGGGCATTTAACGAGGTCGATCAATACGATCTGGCCGAAGATCTGGACTTCGCGTCGTGGGACAACTACCCGAATCTGCACTTCGCCAAGGAAGCGGATCCCGCTTTTGCGGCTCTGCAGCATGACTTGACGCGCAGCCTCAAGAATAAAGGGTTCTGGGTCATGGAGCATCAGAGCGGCCAGCCTGGCGGCAATATCATGTTCGCCACGCCGAAGCCGGGAGAGCTGCGCAGATGGACGTATCAATCGGTGGCTCGCGGCGCGGACGGCATCTTGTACTTCCGCTGGAGAGGCTGCCTGTTCGGGGCGGAGCAATATTGGCATGGCATTCTTAACCATGACGGCAAGCCGGGCAGGAAATACGCCGAGACGAAGCAAGTCGGCGCGGAGCTGGCTCGTTTGGGGCCGGTGCTGGCCAAGACGACGAGCAAAGCGCGGGTCGCGATGATCCGGTCGTACGATATCGAATGGGTGTTCGAAATTCAGCCGCATCTGATCGACTACAACTATATGAATCATTTCGCAACGTATTACCGGACTCTCTACGAGCGGCACTTAGCGGTTGATATCGTGTCGCCGGATGCCGATCTGTCCTCGTATTCGCTTGTCGTGCTGCCGAACTTTATTATGGCTGAGCAATCCGTGGCGGATAAGATCGGCCGATTCGTGCGGGATGGCGGCACCGTCGTGATGGATTTCCGGGCGGGAGCGAAAGAATGGAACAATCGGATGGAAGCTCTCACTCTGCCGGGCAAGTTCACGGAGCTGCTTGGCATTTCGGTCAGCGATTACGGCATTATCGGAAAGGGCGAGAAGGTACGGGTGAAGGTTGCGGGAGATGAAGAAGCCAGACATTCCGCCTCTACCTGGTACGATGCGGTGAAAGCGGAAACGGCGGAAACGGTGGCCGCCTATGACGAGGATTATTACGCGGGAAGCGCGGCCGTAACGAGAAACGCTTATGGATCGGGCGCCGCTTATTATATCGGAACGGAAGCCGACCGGGGCTTGCTTAGTCGCGTGATGGATCGCGCATGCGAGGACGCCGGATTGGAAGGAAACCTGCCGATTCGTACGGGCGAGAAGACGGAAGTCGTGATACGGGAAGGCGAGACGAGCCTGTATTATATCGTCATTAATCATATGGATGTCGAGACGAGCGTGCTTATCGAAGAGACGATGCAGGAATTGATGACGGATCGTAGCTTGTCGGGAGACATCGCGTTAGAAGGCAACGGCGTCATGATTCTATCGAGACCTAAGGAGGCGACCTCATGAAGCTGGGAGTCGCGTATTACCCGGAGCATCACCGCGCGGAAGAGTGGCCCGTCGATTACGAGAAAATACGCGCCGCGGGGATCAAGCGTATTCGCATAGCCGAATTCGCTTGGGCGGCGATGGAACCGCGAGAGGGCGAATACCAATGGGGATGGCTCGACGATTCGATCGCGCTCGCGGCCGAATTCGGGCTCGAAGTCGTATTATGCACGCCGACGGCATGTCCGCCGGTATGGCTGGCGGAGCGGTACCCCGACATCCTGCCCGTCCATCACAGCGGGCAGACCGTCGGCTTCGGCGCGCGACAGCACCGCTCGTACCACTCGCCTAATTACTTGGACCATTCCGACCGAATCGTACGGGCGATGGCCGAGCGTTACGGCAATCATCCCAATGTCGTCGCTTGGCAGCTTGATAACGAATTCGGCGGCGAGACCAAATTCGATTACGGAGATTGCTCGCGGCAAGCGTTTCACGTTTATCTAGCTCGGCGGTATGGCAGCATCGACGCGCTGAACGAGAAGTGGGGATCGATGTTCTGGTCGCAGCGCTACGAGCGCTTTGATCAAATACCGTTGCCCGCGCCGATCCAGAGCGACGTCATGATGTGGCATCATCCCAGCCTGGAGCTGGAATTCGCGAATTTCTCGTCGGAGGGCACCGTCTCTTATGCCAGACGGCAGGCGAGGCTGCTTCGCGAATGGATCGGAGACAGACCCGTTACGACCAATGCCTTTATGTTCCGCTGGGGGGATAGCGTCGACTGGAGCGAGCTGTTCTCCGAGCTGGATGTCGTCGGGATGGATATCTACAGCGACAAGCCGCACGAAATCGCGTTCTATTGCGATGCGTGCAGCGGCGTGAAGAATCGTCCGTTCTGGATGATGGAATACGGCACGTCGTCGCCCAAGCTGGCCGAAGAAATGGCCGATATCGCGTCGAGAGGCTGCGAAAGCTTCTATTTGTTCAAGATGAAGCCGTTCCCTTGGGGACAAGAACAAGGCCGGGGACAAGCGGAGCTGCTTACGATAACGGGAGAACCGTCGCCGGCTTATCTGGAAGTAAGGCGCTATGCGGATCAATCGGCGGCAGTCGGCGAGACCGCCGCAGACGGCGATGCGATTCCGGTAATGCAAGCAAAAAAACAGACACAGGATACCGTGGCGCTCTATTACGACTTTACCAGCTCATGGAGCTATAGAGTCGCCGTTGCCGATCGACGAAAGTATGCCGATTATATCGTGGATGAAGTGTATCAGGCGCTTTACAAGAGCGGTTTCGATGTCAGCGTTATATTCCGGGCAGAGCAACTGGCGGATCATAAAACGGTCATTCTTCCTTTGCATGTTATCCATGATGCGCAATTGGAGGAGAGACTGGCGGACTTCGTCAAAGGTGGAGGCATCGTCATCGCGACGGAGGATCTGTTCCGCAAGGATGAAGCCAATGTATTTCTGACAGAGCCTCCCGCCATCTTCTCCGAGCTGTTCGGTCTGGAGGGCAACAACTTCGTAACCGATATCGTCAAGGATTCGGGTGCCGTGATGTCCTCGGTCAAACATGACGGCGGAGGCGAAGCGCTGCTCGTTCGAAGGGACGCTGTCCTTGCAGATTGGACCGAAGTGCTGCAGAAGGTGTTGAAATTGGGATAAAACAAGGCGTTTCTATATTTTGTTAGGTCTTCTTATTAAGTTCGTACGGTTGCGGGAAGTCATCCAACTGCCGACAATGAAGCTAGGATCGGACAATGATCCTAGCTTCAACTATTAAAAGGAGGATGATGAAGGAATGATCAGTCGGATTCAAAGAATGGCAATACTTTTATGCTTGAGCTTGTGCATCGCGGCGGCGGCGCTGCCGCTCGGCATAACGGTCAATCCCTCGCAAGCGTATGCGGCCACCTCGTTCACGGACGTGACCGTCAACACGACGACGCCGGCCATGTACGACAAGTACGAGATCAGCTTTAATCTAAGCGAGACCTACGATAACCCGTTCGACCCGGAAGAAGTAAATGTATATGCTACGTTCAGTACGCCGGGCGGCGGAACGGAAGTCGTTCCGGGGTTCTATAAGTCGAATTCTTCGCCGCATTGGGCTGTCCGTTATTCGCCAAGACAAGCCGGCGCGCATAGCGTCGTCCTGCGTGTAGCGGATGACAGCGGACTCGGCCAATCGCAAATGTATGCGTTTACAGCTGGCGGTCCCGGCCAAAATCGCGGATTCATGGACGTTGAAGGCGATCGTTTCGTCGACAGCCATGGCTCCCAGATTACGCTGATCGGCACCAACTTCGCCTGGAATAATCCCAATCCGGATGCGGTCATCGACGAGATTCCGAACTTGAAGCCGGCTAAGATGAACCTGCTGCGCGTCTGGTATTCCTGCTGGTGGAGCAGCTTGGCTCCGGAGTGGGGCCCGGTTGTCGCCCATGAAGCGGGACTGACGACGACGTACGAGGGTATCGGACGTTACCAGCTCGACAATCAGCAGCGAATGGACGAGATGTTGGAGGCTGCCGAAGAGAATGACGTGTACATCATGCTCACGATGAACAGCTTCGGCGACATGTATTACCAATGGAACGTCAACGCCTACAATACCGCTAACGGCGGCCCGGCTTCGTATTCGGAGAATAATACGAACTTCTGGACGCATCCGGACGCGATCGACTATCAGAAAAAGCTGCTGCGCTATATGTTCGCCAGATTCGGTTACAGCCGCGCCTTAGGCATGCTGGAATACTGGAACGAGCTGGACAATCGCGTCGACACGACCGCGGCTAACCGTGCCGCTTGGCATGCGGAAGTGGACGGCTATTGGAAGAGCCTCGACTTCTACAACCACCCGACGACGACGAGTTTTGCCTGGAAGGATCATGCGGGCTCGGGACAAACAAGCTGGGAAAACCTGACGATGCTCGACGTTACGAACGTTCACCGCTACGATGACAGCGCTGGCGTCGTAGACGCTTGGGCTCAGCAAATCAATAATTTGCACACGATCGGCGGCAACAAACCCGCGTTTATCGGCGAGGTAGGCAGAACGCACGGCGATCAGACGACCGACCCGGTCATTGCCAATTACATGCACAACGCGTTATGGGCGCCGATCTTCCGGGCGGGCGCCGCGGGCGGAAGCTTGTGGTGGATCTTCGAGAACGGCTTCGAGCTGCCGCCGTCGTTCAAGGCGATTCATACGCGGCTTGCCGATTTCGTCCAGCCCGAAGAGGATCATTTGATCGACATGCCTCATGCGGATTACGGAACGCAATCGAACGGAACGAAGGTCGGAGGATTTAACGACGGTTCGAGAGCATTGTTGTGGATCAACGACCCGCAAGGCAACCACACGGTCGCAAGTCCGAGAACGGTAAGCGGCATGTCGCTTGCGGTTCCGATGGACAATGGCTATTATGACGTTTCTTTCTATAACACGTATACAGGTACTTACGGCGCGGTTCAATCCGTGCAGGCGACTGGCGGCACGCTGACGTTGTCCGTGCCTTCGTTCTCGCGCGATATCGCCGTCAACATCAAATGCGAGGGCTGCGAAGCGCCGGATACGACGGCTCCATCCGTCCCTACAGGCCTGACGTCGCAGGATACGACGGATACGAGCGTGCAACTGGTATGGGCTCCGGCTACGGATAACGTCCGCGTCAGCAATTACGACGTTTAC
>JAQSXN010000046.1 GCA_029256665.1 Paenibacillus sp. | reverse complement strand
TTTCTCACAGGTAGATGAAAAGAGGCCAACACCAACGCATCCGGCTGCGCGAGGCCGAAGCGATCGCATGACAGTTTTTGAGTACAATCACCGGTGTTCAATAATATAATGCTGTTTCATTCGATGGCCGTCTCGATCGCGAGATGGCCATTTTTCAATTTCAAATAAATCGAACGGGAGTACATTTGCAGGAAAGGATATCTGTTCTTGTCTTTTAAGAATATATGTTATTGTCAAAGGACACTGGACAACTGCCTCCCGAACCGTTAGAGCAAGAATCGATAGTCTGAAACATACCGAGGCCAGTATCATTTCTCCCCGGAGACCGTTCTCGAATGACTTAGGTTATACACCAGACTTCGATAAAATTGCTTGGTAAGTATAGGAGAATGAATTAGACGCAACATGCTAAAAGAAATGACTGCTCCCCGACACTTAATGGGGAGCAGTCGTTCGTTTTATTCATTGGATGATTATGCCCAAGTAGCAATCGTTTCAACGGGCAGGCGGTAGGAAGGATAGCCTTCTTTGGCTGCCTTTCCGATCGAGATCAACATAACCGGTTGGAACCGGTCTTTATTAAGTCCAAAAGCCTCAGCAATTCGTTCTTTATCATATCCGGCCATCGGGTTAGTGTCATATCCATGGGCGCGTGCAACAAGCATGAGTTGCATGGATACGAGACCCGAGTCGATCAGGTTCATGTCTCGCAGCTCGGATGCGGACATGTTCGCATAATAAGGTTTCGCTTGTCGCAACTGCATGTCCATGATGTCCTCTGACATGTACCCGTGTTCCACAGCTTTGCCAAAAATCTCGTCGATATATTCAATGTTGTTAGCATCGTAAAATACCGCAATGACAGCCGAGGAAGTCAGAGCTTGCGTCTGGTTAAAGGAAGCCAGCGGCGCAAGTTTTTCTTTGCCTTCAGCGCTGTCTATAACAAGAAATCTCCATGGCTGCATGTTAATGGCAGAAGGAGCACGGGAAGCTTCCGCTAATATTTCGGTCATTTCTTCCCGGCTAATTTTCACTTCCGGATCGTAAACTTTAACCGAACGGCGCTCCAAGACGATTTCATTAAAATTGTTGGTTTTGTGGAATTCTCTGACAATAGTGCTCATGTAATGTTCTCTCCTTTATCTATATTAGCCGTGAGCTCTGTTCGTTTGACCTCACTATGAATAGTGTAAACTATGAAGTATACTTTATAGCAATAGCAAGCACTGAGGGGATTAATATGAAGATAAGCGAAGTCGCGAAAAGAGTTGACCTTCCGATATCAACTATTCGTTACTATGAGAAAATAGGCATTATTACGGACGAGTTCATACGGAGAGAACTGAATAATTACCGGGATTATACGGAAGAAGTTACTCATCATTTAGACGTTGTAAAAAATTGTTTAGCTGTCGGTTTTTCAATCAATGATATTAAAGCTATGATCTTGAAAAACGGAATGTCAAAAGACGAGCAAACACGCATCATTAAAGAAAAAATATCGGAAATAGAAGACGCTCAAAAAAAATTAGATACTTCCAAAAAAAACTTATACGAAATTCTTGAGTCGGATATTACGTGCGAGGATGGGTTTGGAAAACATTAAAAATAGCGACAGTCCAGGACTTGTTTTCTCATCCTGTGCGGTCGCTGTTTTTAATTAATGGAGGAGAAATAAGACAAGGCTTCTTGTTGGATTCAGAGATCGAACGAAAACTTATTTTCACCGAACAATAAGTCAAGTACTACGCCGCATAGTACCCCCGCGGCGCACGGACCTATAATAGTTGGAACTGCCGCGTCCTCTAGGCAGCCGATACAATTGGTTTAACAGCCTCGGTAACGGGGAAGGGAGAGAGCGCGCATGAGAGGGAAGCCGATCTACGTAGAACTGGACATCGCCGCCGACATGGAGGCTATATGGGAGCATACGCAGAATCCCCAGCTGCACCGGCAATGGGATCTGCGCTTCACCGAAATCGACTATTTGCCGCGGGAGGCGCCGGAGGAGCCCCAACGTTTCCTCTATCGGACGCGCATCGGCTTCGGCCTCGACATCTCGGGCACCGGGGAGTCCAAATCGGCAAGGTCTGCCGTGACGGGCGAAGGCATCTCCACGCTGGCGTTCGGCTCCGAGCAGCGAATCTCGTTGATCCGGCGGGGAGGCGGCTATTGGCGCTACCGGCCGAAGGGGCAAGGCGTCGCCTTCAGCACCAAATTCGATTACGCGACGCGGTTCGGAGCGCTCGGCAGGCTGCTGGATACGCTCGTGTTCCGCCCGATGTTCGGCTATGCGACCGCCTGGAGCTTCGATATGCTGCGCATCTGGCTGGAGCGAGGCATCGCGCCAGCCGTCACGCTGCAGCGAGCGGCAATCCATTACGTCTGCGTCCTGACGCTGACGTTCCTTTGGCTATATCAAGGGATTGTGCCCAAGCTGCTATTCCCGCAAGGGGGCGAGCTGCAGCTGCTCCGCGCGGCGGCGATGGTACCCGCGGCGGCCGAAAGCGCCACGCTCCGCCTGCTGGGGCTCGCGGAGATCGTTCTCGCCGTCGCCATTCTCGTCGGACATCGGAGCAAGTCGCTCTATGGCATTCAGAGCCTGCTGCTTGTCAGCCTGGCCATCGCCGCGATTGCCGCGGCGCCAGCGCTTCCGGCATCGCCGTTCAACCCCGTCACGCTGAGCGTTCCGATGCTGGCGCTGGCCTATATCGCCTCTCGGACGGCCACGGATTTGCCCAGCGCCGGACGCTGCAAACGAAGGATGCCGCCAGATTCCGTTTTGCGATCGAAATGATGTCGAGGAAACGCGGAGCGGCAAGGCTGGACGATTCCCCACTTTTTGCGGATGCCGCCCCAAGCGTCAAGCCCGTCCGGGATGGTAGCATAGGGGCATCAGCAGGAGAAAGGTGTGGGGAAACGAATGGAAGCGATAGCGAATAAGGTATGGCGCCAGATGGTGCGGGATCACTCCGGCAACTGGGGAATGGACATCCATAAGTGGGATTGGGTGCCCGGCGTTGGCGTCATCGCGTTGTTGGAGTACGCGGAGAAGGCAAAGGAGCCGGAGGTTCTGGCTTTTCTGGCCGAGTGGGTGGGACGCAACAAAGGGAAGGCCGCTCCCGAGCCCGTCATTAACGCGGTGGCGCCTTACGCGATTTTTCCCGCGTTGTACCGGGAGACGGGAGATGTCTGGTTCAAGGACGAGGCGGAACGCGTCGCGAATTGGTTAGTAGAGCAGGCGCCGCGCACTCGCGAAGAAGCATTCGAGCATACGGTTACGGAAAACGTGGCGTTTGCGGAGCAGGTGTGGGCGGACACGATCTTTATGGCGGTGCTGTTCCTGGCGAGAACGGCGTCGATGCTCGGCAACGCGGCTTATGCGGCGGAGGCGCAGCGGCAAGCGCTGCTTCATCTGCAATTGCTGGAGGACCCGGGGACGGGCGTGCTGTTCCACGGCTGGAATTGCGCGGCGGGAGACCATATGTCCGCGGCAAGGTGGACGCGCGCGAACGCCTGGATCGCGGTGGGCGTGCCGATGATCGTGCAAGAGATCGCGGACCTCGTGCCGGTCGAAGCCGAGCTGCGCGAGCGGTATGGCCGAATGATGGCCGGACTTGCCGGGTTCCAGCAAGAAGACGGGCTTTGGAGCACGGTGATGGACGTACCGGACTTTTATAGGGAGGTATCCGGCAGCGCGGGCATCGCTTGCGGCTTTTGGCTGGGGATGGACTTGGGCCTGCTGCCTGACGAAGCAAGATACGAGGAGTCCGCGGGTAGGGCGGTTCGCGCTATTTTGCCGTACATTGGGGATAACGGCGTCGTCGGAGGGGTTTCCGGCGGAACGCCCGTCATGGAATCGGTAGAGGCGTACAACGAAATTCCGGTCTACCCGACGTTGTACGGGCAGGGATTAACGCTGATGCTGCTTGCCGAAGCGATCAGGAGGGGGGTGGCGACAAGTTATGAATAAGGAGAAGCTGCTGGAGGTTATCCGCCAAGGGACGGAGTCGTTCGACGAGGCCGTAGGGTTGATCCGTACGCAACTGACGGCGACTTATCACACGGCGCTGAAGCGGGAAACGACGCCGGAGGTGCACTTTTTGCTGACTTCCGCGGAGCACGCCTATTATTTGCTGGAGGAGGGCGAGCCTTCGGGCATCGAGCGCGCGATCGGCTTGCTGGAGAAGGTCGTGCCCCTTCAGGATCGCAATCCGGCATCCGATACGTACGGCGTCTGGCCGTACTTCTACGAGGAGCCGCTCGAGAAGATGGACCGGCCGGATTGGAACATGGCGGACTTCCATGGCAAACGTCTCATCCTCACGCTGATCAAGCACGAGGAAAAGCTGGGAGCGGAGCTTGCGGCCGCGGTGCGGGAAGCGATCGGGCATGCGTGCAGGGCGATCATGAAACGGAATGTCGGTCCCCATTACACCAATATCGCCATTATGGGCGCTTTCGTTACTTTGGCGGGCGGAGAGCTGCTGGGCAATGACGTATTCCGCGAGTACGGGCTTGCCCGCCTCAAGCGCTTCTACGACTTTACGTTCGGGATCGGCACGTTCTCCGAATATAACAGCCCTTGCTACACGCCGATCGCGATCAAGGAGCTGCATAGCATCTCCGCGTATTCGTCGAGCTTGGAAGCGGCGGGATACGCGGACGAGCTGATGGACTTGGCTTGGCGAATGGCCGGCGAGCATTATCACGCCGGAACGGGCCAGTGGAGCGGACCGCACAGCCGAACCTACAGCTCCTGGCTTCGCGCGGACGAGCGGCAGTTTCTGGAGGAGGCGCTGCTGGACGAGACGTTCGAGTTTGGCGAAAATATCCGCTGTCCGCTAGAGCATCGCCGCTTGTTCCTTGCTTTAGGGACTAGAACCATCGCCGAGCCTACGTTGAACGAGGAGCTGACGGGGTATCAGGTCCATGCGACTTTGTATAGGAACGAAAGTTTGTCGCTTGGCACGTTCAGCAAAGGCCTGATGTGGAACCAGCGGCGCAATTTGATTGCCTACCTGAAGGAGGACGGCCGAACGAGCTTCGTGCAGCTGCAGTTCCTGAAGGACGGGGCGGACTTCTGCTCGGCGATGTTCGCGGGCGCGCAGTCAGGCACGGACGTCTTGTTCGGATTGAACCTGCTGACGGATAACGGCGCATGGCACTCCGATCTGGATATCATCAACGGCCGGTTCCGGAGCAGCGATCTGCGGATTCGCTTCAAGATCGGCGGGGCGCGGGAGGGGCTGGCGCCGGAGACAAGCGACGATGGACGGCTGATGCGGCTGGGCTTGGGCTCGCGCGAGCTTGCCGTCAGACTGCTCGCGGAGCGCAGCGATTACGGCCGCTTGCAGCTGGATATTCGCTACGGAGCGGATTCCGGGCATCCCGAAGCGGACGGCGTGCCGGACGCGGATAACCGGGCGCTGTACGTGGATTATGTTTTATACGCCGGCGAAGAGCGCGATTTCGATTTCCATGAGGTGAAGGAAGCGGCTTGGATGTTCCAGCTAGCGTTGCTTGCGGAGGGCGAAGAGCTGGCGGAGCCGGTAGTGGAACAGAGCGCCGATGCGATCGGGGCTTCGCTGGGAGCCGGCGACGGGCGGATGTCCGTCACGTTTCCGGTGGCGCCGGGCGAGACGCGAGAGCGGCTGAGGAACAGCCGCGTCCGGTTGCCGATAGCGAGCAATTAGGTTTAGCCAAGGCGCGGAACGGTTAAGAGTGAGGGAGACGGGCAAGCGCAGACGAGTGCGCTTGCCTGTCTTTATTTTATGGGGCGAGGCAGCGGACTTTGTTCGGCGTCCTGTCGTCATACGTTGCGGGACTGGGCGCGCTAACGGTTGCCATCGAGCCTATTTCGGCGAAAAGGCTCGTGCCCAAAATCTAACGGTTGCTCTGGGGCTTATTGTACTCAAATGTCGCGATTTCGGGTACCAAGAAACAATATTAGCTCCACCGCAACCGTTACATTTGTAAAATAGCCCAATAGAGGCGATTAGCCGTCGTGGCAACCGTTACGCTCACAAGCAGACTTCGCAATTACCCCGAGGCTGCTGCCATCGCAAGCTCTAAACGTTGGACGCTTGCGCCTCCGTCGTAATCATCCATACCGAATTTGTCCATGTAGCATACCAGCAAACGATCGCTACTACCCGTTGTCGTTATCTTCACAACCTGCAGGTACTACGCCGCATAGTACCCCCGCCGCGTACGGACCTATAATAGTTGGAACTGCCGCGTCCTCTAGGTAGCCGATACAATTGGTTTAACAGCCTCGGTAACGGGGAAGGGAGAGAGCGCGCATGAGAGGGAAGTCGATTTACGCAGAACTGGACATCGAGCCGGACGCTGCTGCACGCGAAGGGGGCCGTCTGAGCAAGCAAAAAGGGGAGCCGATTCGCATGAGTTCCATTTACGAGCAGGCGCTGGGCGCTGACTTTCACAAACTCCACCCCCGCATCCGGGAGCGGTTCGGATTCGGCAGCGGGGACCGCGTCGCTTCCGTCGGACATGGCGTTATGGAGCATATTCGTTTCTCCAAGCTGGCCATGCTTCCGCTCTATGCCGGGGCGACGAGGAACATCATGTTCCCGCAGGGCGGCAGGAACATTCCGTTTACGATCGAGAACTTCGCTTACGTCGACCGGTTCGGCCGCGAAACGGTGACCTGGATCCGCAGCTTCAAATTCCCGAACGCCATCCGAAGGTTCGACGCCACCATGATCTACAGCAGGGAGCGCGACCGGATCGTCGATTATCTGGGCACCAAGCAGCATCTGGCCGTCGATCTGGAAATCTCCGCCGCTTCGAACGGGGGAATCCGCATCCGTTCAGGCGAGCAGCGATTCTACGAGGGGCTGCTGCAGTTCCGCTTTCCGGCCAGCCTTACCGGCATCGCCGACGTTTGCGAATGGTACGACGACCGGGCGGACCGGTACCGCATAACGGTGGAGGTCAGCAACCCGCTGCTCGGAACCGTCTTCGAATACGAAGGATCGTTCCAGGCGCGTCTCGTCGATGCCGGCCCCGAGTTTATTCCGCTGGACGTGAGGCCGCTGAGGGAAGAGAGACGCGAGTAAGCGGGGAAGGAGGCGCGCGGAGGAAGAGCCGGAGAGCGTCAAAGAGCGGCAAAGAGCGGCCACCGCCGCTTCCTGGCCGCTCGCCGGCCTGCTGCTATTACGACCGCCGCTCCAATGCCCGCTGGCGGTACTGCCTCGGGGTCATGCCGCTCTCCCTGCGGAACAGGTGGTAGAAGTGGGACAGATCGCCGAAGCCGGACCTTGCCGCGATTTCGGTCATGGGCAAGTCGGTATCGACGAGCAGCCATTTGGCCTTGTTGAGCCGGTACTCCGTAAGAAATTGCGTGACCGTGTAGCCGGTCGTCGCCTTGAAGAGATGAAGCAGTTGCGAACGCGATAGGGGGAAGCGCTCCAGCAAGCCGTCAATGGAGATATGCTCGCGGTAGGAAGCGGTCATGTACGCGACGACTTCTCTAATCAGCCCTTCATGGGAACCGCTCGCGCTCTGCTGCGACAGCGGATCATCCCGCAGCTCGCCGATCAGGAGCAGCAGCTCCGTGACGCGGTGCAGAATCGAGAGACCGCGCTGCGACTCCGCCAAATCAAGCCGTCCGGCAATCGCCGCGGCGGCAGAGCGCGCTCGCTCAAGCTGCGATGCCGACAAGAAATAGTGTCCGCCGCCAGCTAGACTCGCAAGCGGAGGCGCGGTCTCTTCCGAACCCGCGCAGAGCGCGGCAATCGAGGCGAGATAGGGCTCGCCGATCGTCAAGATATAGCGGCTGAATTCGGAGTCCTCCTTGGAGAACGGATGATGCACGACGTTCGGTCCGATCACGGTGAGCGTTCCCGCATGAAGCGGAAACAGCTTGTCCTCCACGATATAGGAGCCGCTCCCCCCCAGGCATATATAAACCTCGTATCCCTCATGGAAGTGCAGCCTCTTGCGGCGCAGATCGCCCGACCGGAACTCGCAATAGACGGGATGCCTCTCCAGATGAATATTCGTGATGTCGTCTCTGTCATACTGCTGCTGGTTATCCTCCGTATTGCGCGGCACAGACATCCCCCTCCACAAGAAAGCGTTAATGAGATTAACCTTCCGCTATACGTCCGTCTGATCCCGGTAAGCCTTCGGCGTTAGCCCCGTTAATTTCTTGAATTGCTGATAAAAGTGGCGCATGCCCTGGTATCCGCAGGCCAGCGCGATCGTCTCGATATTATCGTCCGTCTCGAGCAGCAAATTTTTGGCCAGCACGAGCCGCTTGGCATTGATATAATCGGTCACGTTCATCCCCGTGAGCTCCTTGAATACGCGCGAGAAGTGGCTCGCGCTGACGGAGGCACGGCCTGCCAGCTCCGCAAGTCCGCCGCAGCCGACGGGATCCCGGTTCATGTCGCTCAGCGCCTTGCGGATCCATGGAGGACCATAGCCGCCGGCCGATGGCGTCGACGGCTCCGCTTGCGAGAACGGCTGCCAGCTTAGCTCCAGCAATAGCTGCTGTAGGCGAAGCCATAACGCGTGGCGGTAACCTGCAGCGCGATTGCCCAGCTCCTCCGCCATTGCGAGGAGACATGCCTCCAACTGGCCGCGCGCCGGTTCCTCCAGCGTTATCCGATATTGTTTGCGCTTCCGGGCGAGCTCGAAAGTGCCGAGAGGCTTATAGCCATCGCCGAGCGGGTCGCTCCGCATGAGCGAAGGGGCGAAGAAGACGGCGGTGGATACGATAGGTTGGTCGCCCAAGGGAAAGGCGCGATGAACGGTATTGCCGGGAATGAGGAACAGGTCGCCCGGTCCCTTCTCGTAGATCGTATGATCGATAAAAAATTTGCCGGTCCCCCGGTGAATATAGACTAGCTCATACAGGTCGTGCAGATGATCCGGCAGCTCGTTCTCCGAATACCGGATGCCTTGATAGACGAGATCAAACGGAAAGATCGGATCGAGCATGAACGGTTTGCGGATCGGTTGCAAGCAAGTCGGCCTCCCGTAAGATTGATATGCCACCAATATATCAAAATCGGATATAAAACCGCAATGAAATGATATTTCATTCTCCTAATAGGGTAGTAAAATGAGAGTGAAGAAGAGAGAGGAGCGAACATTGGCATGCGAATTGACGCCCATCAGCATTATTGGTCCATGTCGCGAACGGATTACGGCTGGATCACGCCGGAGCTGCCGGTATTGTATCGGGATTACTTGCCGGAAGACCTCGACATGCATAGGAAGCGGCACAATCTCGACGGAACCATAGTCGTCCAGGCTGCTCCTACCATTGAAGAAACGGAGTATCTGCTGTCGCTGGCGGATGGGGCGGACAGCATTCTGGGCGTGGTCGGCTATTTGGATTTGTTCCGTCCCGATCATCGTAGCCATTACGAGCGTTGCCGGGAGCATCCGAAGTATGTCGGCTTCCGGATCATGATTCAGGATATGGAGGATGCCGGCGCCATCCTGCAACCCTCGTTCGTGGAAGCGCTTCGTTCTTATGCCGCGATGGACGTGCCCGTCGATCTGCTTGTCAAAGCCGATCAACTGGAGCCGTTGAACGAGCTGCTTGACGCCGTTCCCGGTCTGCGAGGCGTCATCGACCATATCGGCAAGCCGAGAATCGCCGCGGGAGAGTTCGAGCCGTGGGCTTCCCAAATGGAGAGGGCTTCGCGGCATCCCGGCCTGTATTGCAAGCTGTCCGGCATGGTGACGGAGGCGGATCATCGGGATTGGCGGCCGGAGCACTTTCAGCGTTACGTCGACCATGTATTGCGGCTGTTCGGGCCTGAACGGGTCATATTCGGCACGGATTGGCCGGTCTGCCTGCTCGCGGCCAGCTACGACGAAGTCGTGGAGCTGCTGGAAGGAGCGATCCCGGGGAGCTGGGGAGATCGCGAACGGGCGAACCTGTTTGGGGAGAACGCCAAACGGTTTTACAAACTCTAATAAGGAGGGATCAAGATGAAGTATCGCCAATTGGGAAATACGGGCTTGGACGTGTCGAGCCTGAGCTTCGGCGCGTCATCGCTCGGCTCGGTGTTCCGGCAAACGGATGACGCGGAGGGGATTCGCGCCGTTCATGCGGCCTTGGACGCGGGTATCAACTTGATCGACGTCTCGCCTTATTACGGAGCGACCAAAGCCGAGACCGTGCTTGGCCAAGCGATCGCCCAGACCTCGCGAGACCGGTTCTATCTATCGACGAAGGCCGGGCGTTACGGCGAGAATACGTTCGACTTCTCGGGCGGCCGGATCGCGTCGAGCCTGGAGGAGAGCTTGCGCAGGCTCCGGACGGATTACGTCGACATGCTGTTTCTGCACGATATCGAGTTCGTAGAGCCTGCCATCATTCTGGAGGAAGCGATTCCGGCGCTGCAGCGGCTGAAGGAACAGGGCAAAATCCGGTTCGCCGGCATCTGCGGCTTGCCGCTTGCCTTGTTCGAGGAGATGCTGCCGCAAGCGCAGATCGACGTCATCATTTCATATTGCCATTATTCGCTAAATGACACGTCATTGCTGGAGCTGCTGCCGCTGCTGGAGCAGAGCGGCGTCGGCCTGGTCAATGCTTCGCCGCTATCGATGGGGCTGCTTAGCACTCGCGGCACGCCGGATTGGCATCCCGCCGATCCGGAGCTGAAGGCGGTTTGTCTGAAAGCAGCGGAGCTCGTGGCGGAGCGGGGGGAAGACATCGCGAAGCTGGCGATTCAGTACTCCACGTCGAATGATCGGATTCCGACCACGTTGGTCAGCACCGCCAACCCCGTGAATATCGCGCGTAACGCGGCTTGGACGGACGAGCCGATGGACCGGGAACTTCTGGCGGAGGTACTGGAGCTGCTGAAGCCGATTCATAACCGAACGTGGGAGAGCGGCTTGCCGCGGTACAACAAAGGGATTTTCGCCTAATTCGCGAAGGAGGGGACATATGAAAGGAATCGTTTGCGAGCAAACGGGGACGTTCCGCATGAGGGACGACTTGCCCGCGCCGGAGCTCGCGGAGGGACACGCCATCGTCGCCATCCGGCGGATCGGCATCTGCGGGACGGATTATCACGCGTTTAAGGGCAATCAGCCGTTTTTTGAATATCCCCGCATATTGGGGCATGAGCTGTCCGGCGTTATTGAAGCGATTGGCGATGATACGCAGGGCTTTGCGGTAGGGGATCAGGTTGCTATCCTCCCTTACCTGCATTGCGGCGGATGCGTGGCTTGCCGGAGGGGCAAAAGCAATTGCTGTACGAGCATGCAAGTGCTCGGCGTGCATCGCGACGGCGGGATGCGCGAGCGGATCGCCGTGCCTGTGAGACATCTACTTCTTGCGAACGCGCTGACGCTGGACGAAGCCGCGATGGCGGAGCCGCTCGCGATTGGCGCCCATGCGGTGAGAAGAGCGGAGGTGGCGGCGGGCGATACGGTGCTTGTCATCGGGTCTGGTCCCATCGGACTCGGCGTCATGGCGTTTGCCCGGCATGCCGGCGCAAGGGTCATCGCGATGGATATTTCGGAGCAGCGGCTCGCCTTCTGCGCTTCGTGGGCAGGAGTGGACGAGACGATCGTCGCGCTGGGTGACGATGTGCTCCAGAGACTAAGCGAGCTCACGGATGGCGAATTTCCAGTCGCGGTATTCGACGCCACGGGCAACGCCGCTTCGATGGCCAAGTCCTTCGAGTATGCGGCGCATGGGGGCAAGCTGGTGTTCGTTGGGCTGGTGAAGGGGGAGATCGCTTTCTCGGATCCCGAATTCCACAAGCGAGAGCTGACGCTGATGGGCAGCCGCAACGCGACGCGGGCCGACTTCGAGCATGTGCTTGAGGTGCTGGCGACGGGAGCGCTCGACATGGGCCGATTCGTCACGCATCGTTCCTCGTTCGACGGGATGATCGAAGCGTTTGATGAATGGCTGGACCCTGCCTCGAAAGTGATCAAAGCGGTGGTGGAGTTTTAACCGGAGGTTTACCGGACATATGTAGGGACATCTATAGGGACATGTACAGAGCTTGCTTCGCCCGCTACAATGGTAGGTAGAATGGGGAGGAGGCTCGCGAAATGACGAACGGGACTGTCTATTGGAATCATAATACGGCTTTTCATGCGGAACT
>JAQSXN010000619.1 GCA_029256665.1 Paenibacillus sp. | reverse complement strand
CTGGGCGATGTCGGCATCCGTGTGCGCGGTCGTGAGAAACCACGCTTCGTATTTGGAAGGAGCCAAGTTAATGCCTTGATCCAGCATGTGGCGGAAAAATGCGCCAAAACGTTCGCCGTCCGTGTCCTGCGCTTCGTCGTAGTTCGTGACGGGATGATCGCAGAAGTGGGCGGAGAACGAGCCGCGGATTTGGTTAATCGTCAGCGGAATGCCGTTTGCTTGCGCGGCGCCTTTGAGACCGTCGGCCAGCTTGGCGGCCAACCGTTCCATCCGGTCGTAGATGCCGGCTTCATGCAATACCTCCAAGCAGGCGATGCCCGCGGAGATGGAGGCCGGATTGCCGGCCATCGTGCCCGCTTGATAGGCGGGGCCGAGCGGCGCGACCTGCTCCATAATGTCGCGGCGTCCGCCGTACGCTCCGATGGGCAGGCCGCCGCCGATGATTTTGCCAAGCGCGGTAAGGTCCGGCTCGATGGCTCCATGGTCGGGGAAGGCGCTGTACGTCTGCGTCGAGCCGTAGTGAAAACGGAACGCGCTAATGACTTCGTCATAGATGACCAAAGCTCCTGCATCGCGCGTCAGCTTGCACAGCCCTTCCAGGTAGCCCTCATGCGGCATGACCATGCCGAAGTTGCCGACGATGGGCTCCACCATCACGGCGGCCGTGTCGTCGCCCCAACGCTCCAGCGCGGCTTGCAGCGCGTCCAAATTGTTGAACGGCACGGTGATGACCTCGTGCGCGATGCTCGTCGGGATGCCGGCGCTGTCCGGAATGCCGAGCGTGGAGGGACCGGAGCCCGCCGCGACAAGGACGAGATCGGAGTGGCCGTGGTAGCAGCCGGCGAACTTGATGATTTTGTTCCGCTTGGTGTAGGCTCTGGCGACGCGGATCGTCGTCATGACGGCTTCCGTGCCGGAGCCCACGAACCGTACCTTGTCCATGGAGGGGATGGCTTCCTTGAGCATCCGCGCCAGCTTGATCTCCAGCTCGGTAGGCGTGCCGTACAACGTGCCGTTGCGCGCGGACTCGATGATGGCTTCGGTAATATGCGGATGCGCATGTCCGGTAATGATGGGGCCGTAGGCCGCCAAATAGTCGATGTAGCGGTTATCGTCCACGTCCCAGAAGTAGGCGCCGTTCGCGCGTTTCATGAAGACGGGAGCGCCACCTCCGACGGCTTTGAACGAGCGGGAAGGGCTGTTGACGCCCCCGACGATATGCTGAAGCGCCTCTTGGTATAGCCGGTCGGAGGTCGGACGTTGGATGGTCATGGGAAAGAAAACCCCTTTCGAATGGGATGGGAACAAGGAAATAGAGCACATGGGTGCTCTATTAACCTTGTTAGCTATATGGTTGGGATTGGCGTCTGAGTTAGCATGCCCGGCGTTACCTGGACGACGAGCTCGAACGCGAGCTGCCGCTTGTGCCCCCGCCATTGTCGGAATTCGAGCCGCCATTGGTGCTGCCGTCCGCATTCGGCGATTCCGAAGGCGTCGGGATCGTTTCGTCGCTCATCAACACCTCTTGCACGTAGCCGATTAAAGCGTCGGTATCCTTGATGCCGATAACGGATGCTCCGCCCGCATGTTCTTCGGCGACGAGATCCATCGGCGGAATTTGAGCCGTGCCGCCGACATGGCTCTCTACGCCCAGTTGGCCGAGCTTCAGCATATCGGAAACGCTCAGATTCGTTTCAATGTAAGGAGAGACGCTCTCCAGAATCTCCTTCATCCGAATCAGGTTCCACGTCGATTGAAGCTCCGATGCCACGGCTTTGAGGAAATTGCGCTGGCGTTCCGTCCGCGTGTAGTCGCTCATCGCGTCGTGGCGGAAACGCACGTATTGCAGCGCTTTTTCGCCGTCAAGCAGCTGGTAACCTTTTTTGAGATCGATGTCGTAACGGTTGCCGTCCGCATTGTCCCGATAACGCATATCTTTTTCGACATCGAAGTAGATGCCGCCGATCGTGTCGATCAACGATTTGAACCCTTCGAAGTCGGTGTAAACGTAATATTGGATTTCCAGTCCGAGCAGATCGCTTACGGTCTTCATCGCCAGACTCGGGCCGCCCATCGTAATGGCGGAGTTTATGCGCCCCTTGCCATGATCGTCGATCTCGGCGTACGTATCGCGCAGCACCGAGAACAGATGCGCCTTCTTCGTTACCGGATCGAACGACGCTACAAGGATAGAGTCGGAACGGGCTACGCCGTTCTCGTCCGCATCGCGGGCGTCGCCCCCAAGGAGCAGAATGTTGACGCGTTCCTTGCCTTCCCACTTCGGCACCTCGACCGCTTCTTCCGGCGGAACGCTAGGGAAGATGGAGTCTTCGGGCGTCTTGCTGAAGTCGTCTAAAGCGCTGTAGACGCCTACGCCCCAATAGATAAGGCCGGCGATCGCCACGGCGACGATGACGGATATCGTAATAATGAGCCACTTCCATCGTGACTTTTGTTTTTTTGGTTTCTCTGACCGCGTACGCATTGCGTGAAAGGTCTCCTTTCGAATAAACGCCAAGTTGATTCAGAACATGGATGCTGCCGCGCGCAAGCCGGGCTGATAACCGCTGATGCGACGCCGTCCGTTTACGCCCCATGATAACTGAT
>JAQSXN010000045.1 GCA_029256665.1 Paenibacillus sp. | reverse complement strand
TTCAACTTTATTCCTCCCCGCTTCCAAGCTTGTCTCCCACCAGCATATCGCAATCCGCCATGCCGCGTCTAATCGGGCATCGCCTTCACTGGGAATCGTCATGCCAACCGTGTTATTCTCGTAGAAGGAAATAACATGACGGTACATACGCTGCCTTAAACATCTTATAGAAAGATAGGGATCCGAATCTATGAAAGACTACCGCGACCTTTATGTGCAATATCGTCCGTTGCTTTTCTCCATCGCCTACCGCATGCTGGGTTCGGCGCAAGACGCCGAGGATATCGTCCAGGATGTATTCGTCGCGCTTCAACAGCACGAAACCGGCCACATCGAGAACATCAAAGCGTATCTAGGCAAGATGGTAACGAATCGGTGCTTGAACGAGCTTAAATCGGCACGCAAAACCAAAACCTCCTACATAGGCCCGTGGTTGCCCGAGCCGATCGTCGCCGCGAGCGAAGGAGATCCCGCGAAAGAGGTCGAGCTTCAAGATGATATTAGCTACGCATTTCTCGTCGTCATGCAGCGATTGTCGCCGCTCGAACGAGCCGTATTCGTGCTCAGGGAAACGTTTGGCTTTTCGTTCGGGGAGATCGGGGAGTGGCTCGACAAATCCGAGGTTTATTGCCGGCAATTGTTCAGACGAGGCAAACGCAAACTAGAGGCTGTCGACGTCCGGGATGCCGGATTGCCGATCTCTTCCTTGCATTCGGATGCCGCAGCTTTGACGGCCTCATTCCGCGAGGCCTTTCGCGCCGGAGATATTTCCGCCATCGTAGAGCTTCTTAGCAAGGATGCCATATTGCTTACCGATGGCGGCGGCAAAGTTCGTGCGGCCATTCATCCAATCTTCGGCAGGGATCGCGTTCGAGCCTTGTTGACTTTTTCCGTCACCAACTATCTTCGGAACGGCCGGATCCGGGACGTGCTCGTGAACGGCCGCGACAGCTTTATGGTTATTTATGAGGACAAACCCTTCGCCGTCTATTCGCTAGCCCTAACGCCGGATCGTTCGGCCATCGCGCGAGTCTATGTCATGATGAATCCGGACAAGCTTCGAATAGCCGCCCGGCTGCTCTCACAAAAAAATTCAAAAACATAGATCAGCGTTTGTCACGTTTTCGCCCCTCCGATTGTCTTTTTTGCTGTAAAGGAAAAATAGATAACGGGAGGAACCGACGCATGAACAATCTGCTTATCATTAACGCGCATCCGCAATCCGATTCTGAACAATCGTTTAGTCTTAACGCGTTTCGTCATTTTATGAAATCCTACAACGAACTGAAGCCTGACGACGAAACCATCGAACAAATCAATTTGTACGAGGAAGCCATTCCGCTGCTCGACCAAACGCTATTGAGCGCATGGGAAAAAGGAAGGAGCGGCCTTCAGCTAACGCGCGAAGAGCTTGAAGCCGCAGAGCGGTCTGACGAGATTTTGCGGCAATTTAAACGGGCCGGTAAGTATGTCATCGTTTATCCGCTGCATAACTTTAATATTCCGTCCAAGCTCAAGGATTATATGGACAATATTCTAATCGCGCGGGAAACCTTCAAATATACCGATACGGGCTCGATCGGTCTTCTGAAAGATGGGCGCAAGATGCTTCTGATTCAGGGAAGCGGCTCGATCTACACCCGCGGCGACTGGTACACGGAAGTCGAATATTCGTACAAGTATTTGAAGTCGATGTTCAATTTCTTGGGTATCGAGGATTTCGACATCGTGCGGGTTCAAGGCACGTCCATCCTGGATAAAGACGATATTTTGCAAAAGGCATACAAAGAAGCGGTTGCGGCCGCTTATAAGATGGCCGTAAAAGGATCCGCGGTAATCGGCTGATCCTCGAACCCATGGCTAACGGACCATTCGGTCGTTATTCCGAGCGATTAGCGTCTTTTCAAAATATGACGGACACCACGACCTCTATTTAGCCAATTCCACCTAATTTCTAGGCAAATTTGGCCAGATAAGGTCCGTGGTGTCCGTAAGAATCGTCGATCTAACAAAATGGGCCGATTAGCATCTCTGATGTCCGTTAGCCTTGCAAGTACGAGGCGTGTTCGCGGCTTTACCCCTTCACCGCTCCGATCATAACGCCCTTCACGAAGTACTTCTGCAGGAACGGATACACGCACAGAATCGGGATCGTCGCCACGATAATCGTCGCGTATTTGATCGTTTCGCCGATCGGCATCTGGTCGCCCGAGCTGACGTCCGTCATCATGCTGCTTGTATCGTTGACGATCAGAATTTCGCGCAAAATCAGCTGAAGCGGGAACAGCCCCCTGTCTTGCAGATAGATCATCGCCGAGAACCAGGCATTCCAATGCGACACCCCGTAGAACAGCAGCATAACCGCGATAACCGGCATCGACAGCGGGAACACGACCGACCAGCAAATTTTGAAGTCGTTCGCCCCATCCAGCTTTGCCGATTCCTCGAGCTCCACTGGCACCGCCTGGAACGCCGTGCGCATAATGATCAGATTAAAGGCGCTGACAGCCGTAGGTATGATGATCGCCCACCGCGTGTCCAGCATGCCGAGCTCGTTGATGAGCAGGAACGACGGGATCAAGCCGCCTTCGAAAAACATCGTGAACGTAATCATGAACATGATTGGATTTTTCCACATGACGTCCCGCCTCGACAGCCCGTAAGCCGCCATCGATGATAGGAACAAATTAAGCGCCGTGCCCACGATGACATAGAACAACGTATTGAGGTACGCCGTGCCGATCGATGGGTTCATGAACACCATCTTGTACGCGTCGAATGTAAAGCCCTGCGGGAACAGCAGGATGCCCCTGGTCTGGACGAGCTGCCCCGGATCGCTGAACGACGCGAACAGAACGAATACAAGCGGATACAGCGCGGCCAAGGAAAGCGCGAGCAGAAAGGCTATGTTAACTACTCCGAATACGCGTTCTCCGATTGTCGCCTTCATGACACACTCTCCTTACCATAGTTTGGTTTCGCTCGTCTTGCGCGAGACGGCGTTGGCGATCACGAGCAGCGTGAAGCTGATGATCGCGTTAAACATGCCGACCGCGGCCGCGTAGCTGTAGTTCGTCTCCAGAATACCCTTCCGGTACGTATAGGTCCCGATGACGTCGGCGGTCGAATACGTAATGGGATTGTACATCAGCAATATTTTTTCGCTGCCCACCGCAAGCAATTGACCGATATTCAAGATGAGCAAAATAATGATCGTCGGCGCGATGCCGGGCAGCGTGACGTGCAACGTTTGTTTCCACCGGCTGGCGCCGTCGATTCGGGCCGCTTCGTAGATGGAAGGGTCGATCGTGGCGATCGCCGCCAGGAATATGATGGAGCTCCATCCGACGTTCTGCCAGATGCCGGAGCCGATATACAAGGTTCGGAACCAATCGGCCTCCCTCATGAACGCGATCGGCTCAAGTCCGAACACCGAGGACAGCAGATTGTTGATGAGACCGTCGCGCGCCAGGAAGTCGAACATAATGCCGACCACGACGACGAGCGAGATAAAGTGCGGCATATACGTAATGGTCTGCACGGTCCGCTTGAACCAGTTCTTGCGAACTTCGTTCAGCAGCAGCGCCAGCGCGATTCCCGCCGGGAACGCGAAGATCAGGCTATACAGGCTGAGCAGGATCGTATTGACGAGAATTCTTCCGAAATAGAAGCTGGAGAAAAAGTCCTTGAAGTTGTCGAAGCCCGTCCACGGACTTCCGTTAATGCCGAGATTGATGCCAAAATCCTTGAACGCGATTTGCATGCCGTACATCGGCCCGTAATGAAACAACAGGAAATACGCGACCGTGGGGCTTAACATCAAATAAATCCATTTATTTTTGGCCAAATCCTTTTTCGCGCGTTGTCCGAAGCCATTGCGAGAGCCGGTCCCGCGTACCGGTGCCGATGGTTGTTCCGTTCTCGTGACCGCCATATGAATCTCCTCCCTGTCCCCCGCTAGATAAGACTGCCGCGCCGACCGGCGATTGCCTTGCTAGATGGCGGCCGGCGCCGCAAGTCCCCTATCGCTTCAAGAATCTTTCGAGCGCCGTCTGCTCCAGCTTAATGACCTCTTCGATGCCCATCGCTTTCAGCGTCTCGACGTATTCGTCGAATTTCTCCAGCGGCTCCGTGCCCATGATGAACTTGAGCAGCATTTCCTCGTGATACACGTTAAGATCGGTCATGATGGAAGCCTTCTGGCGCCCTTCTTCGGCCGTGAGCGTCGTCAGCGGCATCGTCATGTCGGTCGTTGCTTTCTCCCAATTGACAAGCGCTTCACGCTGGGACGGCAGCTCCAAATATTGTTCGATGTAGCCGGGGTCCTGTACGAACGGGCCATTGTAGCTGGAACGCATATATTGCGCCATCGCCTGCGTAATCGGCAGGTCGTCCGGATTGTTCATGATGACGTCGGTGTACGTCTGTTTGCCGTCCACCATCGTGAAGCTGTCGCCTTCGATGCCGAAGTTGAACAAATTATGGCCTTCGGGTCCGTAGGCGTAGTCCAGCCACTTGACGATCTGCTCCGGGTTTTTGGCCGCCGTCGTAATCGCGGCTCCGATGCCCGTATAAGCGAAGTCGCGTTGGCCCCATACGGCGTTTTCCCCTTTGTTCAAGGTAGGGTAAGGCGTCGATACGAGCTCGAAGGTCGGATCGTCCTTCATCAGCCCCATGTATTTGCCGATGCCGCTGCCTGTATAGCTAACGAACGCGGCCGTCTTGCCGGTCGTCACCTTGGAATCCATCAGCTTGGAGTCCATCGCCGCGAAGTCGGGATCCAGCAGGCCTTTTTCGTACCAGCGGTTCATGACGGTCAGGAATTCCTTGTAGGCCGGCTGCATCGAGCCGTATTTGACCGTTCCGTTATCGTTGTAGAACTCGAGCGGAATGCCGAACGCCCCGATAAACGCGTGGCCGACCTTCATGTCGGAGATGCGATGCACGAACGGCGGTTCGCCGTTGTTCTGCTCTTTCATGGCTTCCAGCACCTTCTCCCACTCTTCGATCGTCTCGGGGATGGCGAGGCCGGTTTTGTCTAGCAGATCCTTGCGGATAATCGGGCCAAAAAACACCATCAGCTTCTCATGGCCGCGAATGAACGGGAAGGAATAGATGTTGCCTTCGTCCGTCATGATCATCTTTTTAACCTCGGGATGCTCGTTCAAGTATTGCGTCAAATTCGGCGCATGCTCTTCGATCAGCTCGTTTAATCTCAGAATCGTGCCGGACTTGATCGCGTCGTCCGGTCCGCGCGAGACGGTGAGCCAGTTGCGCTCGATCACGTCCGGCAGCTTCTTGGACGCCAGCATCAGATTGAACTGTTCCTCGATCTGGGCGCCTTCGCCGGACGGATGCGTCCAGGTCACCTTCGTGCCCGTCACCTTCTCCAATTGCTGATACATCTTGCTCTCGCCGAGATTGGCCATCGTCGCGGCCGCGTTGGGATTCAGGTGAACCCAATACGATAGCGATTCCGGATATTCCGCCGCCGTCTCCTCCGGCGCCGCGGAAGAATCCGGCGCTTTCGTCGCGTCCGTATTGCCGCCTTGTCCATTGTTGCCTCCCGAGCATCCGGCGAGCATGACGGCTGTGGCCAAGACGGCCATCCATAAGGTAAGCCAGCTATTCCTTTTTTTCATAAGCGTAACAATCCCCTCTCGAATGAAATGATTGGCCCTTCGTTCTCTCGTTGCCCGCGGCCGTTTCCGCCGCTGATTTCATCCTAGCCGGAGATGGAGTGTTCGAATATGGCGAATCCGTTAGAAACGCTATTCATAAGCCAGATCGGGCGTTATCTTCTTTCTAGAAGCACCTGCGATATTATAGAATCGCCTCGTTATCGGGGCAGCCGCAGCCCGTTATTTCCCTGTATTTGCCCGGCGTTACGCCTTCCGTCTTCTTGAATACGCGAATCAATCCGATGTCGCTCGCGAATCCGACTTGAAGCGCGATCCCCGCCACCGTCATCTCCGTCTCCGAAAGCAGCTGCTTGGCCTTCTTCATCCTCAGCTCGGTAATGTATTCCGTTACGTTGTGCCCCGTCTGCTTCTTGTAGAAGGTGGACAAATACGACGAATTCAGGCCGACATGATCCGCGATCGTCGTCAGGCTAAGCTCGTTGCTTCCATAGTTGGCCTCGATATAGCTTCTTATTTTGGCGACCAGCAAGTCGCTATGTTCGCTTCGGTCTCCCGCTACCTTCTCGCAGATCGACCTATAGAGCCGTTTCAGGGTGAAGCCCATCTCCTCGGCCGTCCCGATTTTCGCCAAATAGTTGAAAGTTTCGGTCGCTCCGCCAAAAAAGACATGATCGTCAATGTTCAGCGCGTTCAACAGCTTAATGACGGTGCTCATCAGCTCCGCGGACAAATATTTGGCCATCTCCGGCGAGATCGATCGCGATTGGAAGTTGATCTCGAACAGCTGGTCGAGCACTTTCTCGACGTTGCCGTAATCGCCGCTCTTGGCATAATTCATCAGTTGGGCTTCCATCTCGAGCGAATAATAGAAATAATGCCGCTCCACGCTACGAATCGTATCGAAATAGATCACGTTGCGGCGCTCCTGGAGCGTCTTGTATTCCAAAGCCGATACCGCTTCGCCGTATGCTGCCGCGATGCCGTCGACGCTTGTCTTGATTCCGCTGACGGCAATCGTGATCGACGTGCGGAACTTCTGCTCCATCTGGGCTCTAATATTCAGCAGCAAGCGGTCAAGCTCATTGCCTTCCTCCGCGCTCGGCTGCGCCACGTTCAGCAGGATGCCGACCCGATCGCGGTCCAGCTCGATGGCGTAGCCGTTATGGGTTAGAAGCTCGTTGCTTAAATTGATGAGGATAAAGCGAACCAGCGTCCATTCGCGCTCCGAGTTCTCCTGCACGAACCGTCCGCAATCGTCGATCTGCAGCAAGACGACGCCGTAATGCGGATGCGGCAGCGAAACGTCCATAAAGTCGTAATCCTTGTCCGTCAATTTGGACGTATCCACGAAGCCTTTCATGAGCCGCGAAATAAAGTCCGCTTGAATAACCGGCCTCTGCTGCGTCAGCATGCCGCGCATCTGCTTTTCCCCTACGATGGAGGACTGGAGCTCGCTTTGGATAAAGGTAAATTCGTTGCGGATTTGGATCCCGCTCATGTTTTTGCCCTGCATAATCGTATGGATAAGCTCCCGGATGGGGCGATGATTTTTGTAAGCGAGATAATAGGACACCAAGAAACCGCCCGCCATGCACAGCAGGACAAGTCCCAGCGCAAGAGACTTCGTCTCGTTCACCTTGGACAATACGATCGACTTGGGAACGATGGAAACATAGGTCCAATCGTTCTGGCTGGACGTGGCATAAGAGACCAACATATTTTCTCCCGCTATCGTCGCTGCCAGATTGCCGTTGCCCGGCCCGAGTCGCGACTTGACGCCGTCCAGCGCTTCCGAGTTGGCTGCGGTCGTGCTGAGCACGCGCCCGTCCGCATCCATCATGTAATAGTCCGTATCGCGATGATCGGACTTGCGGAGCTGGCCGAGCAGTTGCGCCTCGTCGATCGTCACGATCAAAGCTCCTCTGATTTCCGTGTTGTCTCCCATCGGAAGGGAATTAATCGAAGTGATCATGTTCCGCTGCTTCATATCGTATTGGATCGGTTCGGAGGGCAGGTAGGTGCGCAAATGATACTCTCCCAGCATCGCCTTGATCTCGTCGACGCTCCGGTTCCGGTAATCGTGGATATCCCCGTAGAACGTATCCGGGTCGGTACGGATCGTCGTCGTCACGATTCGGTCGGAGTCCTTGAAATAAACGTAATAATCGTCGATGAACGGGGATAAAGTTCGGTATCGCTTCAAATTGCTAATAAGCTCGATGTAGGTATAGTCATTTATGCTTGCTCGGTTCGAATCCTCGTACAAAAAGATCTGGAGCATCGGATCGAAGGCGATCTGGGCGGTGAGCTGATCGACCTCGTTCATGCGGCTGTCGACGGTCAAGCGAGTCTGCTGAAGCAGCGTCTGGTTCGAGTCGTAGGCGTTGCCGATCAGCGCTTGCTCCATCCTGCCGTACAGCAAGGCGCCGATGACGAACGGAATCATCAGAATGATCATGAACGATAGCAGAAGCTTGACGAAGACGGTTCGGCGGAATGGTTGTCCCGTCGTTTTGGTGCGCCACTTTTGAATCATGCGATAGGTTCTCCCCTTCCTGCAGCCGATTAAGAATACGCTTTCATCATTTCGTCGCAATCGGTTGTTTTACTTCTCTTACATCTTACACGGAATCGCCTTGATCGGAAATAATCGTAATCGGCTTAAGGCACTATCAATTATCTAGGAGCGCTAGCCGATTTCCAGATCGTCCAGGATACGACAAAAAAAACCCCGGATGGCCGTCATGCCATCCGGAGCTTCGTGCATACCTATGAAGTCGATCGTTAATCCTCGTCTTCGTCATCCTCGAGCGAAGCGCCGCGCTCCTTCGCCTCCAGATATTCCTGGGTGGCTCGGTCGCGGGCGCGGCTCTTGTCCTTCAGTCGCTCGATGGCCGGAAGAATCAGAATATCGATCTCCTTCTGCACCGTATAAGCCAGATCATGGCGGGTCTGCGACTCCAAGAAGGAGCCTACCTCGATCAAGGCGTTATAACGATCGAGCTCGTCTCTCGTTAATAAGCCGCGGACTTGTACGCTGCAGTGGCGCATTACAGGAACTTGCCTTTACGCAGTACAAGCGGAATGCCGCCGATAATGAACAGGTAGCGAAGGTCGATGGCTTTTTTGAGCCAAGCGGCTACGCGGCCTTTGTATTTCTTGCCGAACGCGATGCCGATCGCTTCGCCTTTGCCAAGGGAAGCCACGGTGCCTTTGTTCTGGAACGTGAACGACTTAAGCGGTTGGTTGCGAATCGACGCCACCAGGTTATGCGCGCACACGACGCCTTGTTGCATCGCAATCTGCGCCGTCGGCGGGTATGGACGGCCTTCCGGGTTGAACATCAGCGAGTTGTCGCCGACGATATACACGTTCTCTGAGCCCGGGCTGCGAAGGAACTCGTCGATCTTCACGCGTCCGCGCATCGTCTCGAATCCGGCTTCCTCGATCAAGCGGTTGCCGCGGATGCCGCCGGTCCAGATGACCGTCTGGGATTTGATTTCTTCGCCTTCGCCAACGACGACGCCATCAGGCGTACATTCTTTGATTGCCGTGCCGATACGGAACGTAACGCCTTTTTTGGCCAGAACGTCCATCGCGTATTCGACCAACTCGGGATCGAAGCCCGGCAACGCCGTTGGAGCCGCTTCGATGTTGTAGATTTTGACGAGCGTCGGATCCACGTCGAATTGTTTGCACAGCTCGGGAATGCGGTCGGACAGCTCGCCCACGAACTCGATGCCCGTGAAGCCGGCGCCGCCGACGATAAACGTCAGATAGTCCGTGCGATGCGGCTCGCGCTTGTAGCGCGCGAATTGATATTCGATATGTTCGCGGATCAAGCGAACGGAGTTAATGCTGCGGATGTTCATTGCATGTTCGCCCAGGCCAGGGATACCGAATGTTTCCGGCTCGCCGCCAAGACCGATAACCAGGTAATCGTACGACAGCGTTCCGTCTTCGAGAATCACTTTCTTGTCTTGCGGACGGATTTGGACAACCGTCGACTTCACGAAGTCGATTTTGAATTCGTCGATCAGCTTGGAGATGCTGACGCGCGCGTTTTCCGGATTGTCCGTGCCGGCTGCCGGCATGTGCAGATGCGTCGTAATGTAGTGGTAATCGTGTTTATTGACCAGCGTAACGTCGGCTTCGTTATAATTCAGCTCTTTCTGCAGGCGAAGCGCCGTCAGCACGCCGCCGTATCCAGCGCCCAGAATTACGATTTTCGGTATGTTGCTCATTGTGGGATCCCATCCATTCCTTGTTTTCTTTTCATTGTATTATATACTTGTGAAAAATTACACAAACCCGCACAAAAAAGAATGATATCTTACCGTAGTCTGTGCACTCATAACCAATATCATGCAAAGGAGCCAAGAACCGTGACCCAATAATTCGACGGCGTTCGTCTTTATCTCCTAAACCAACTCGTATATACATCAGACATATTACAGACTTTTGAACAAAGTTTCAAGGGTAATTTATACGAAAAAGTTTAGAACAGTGTACAATTCGAGCAAACCTATAACGAAGCCATTCCAAGATGGGCGACCGCGTTTTAAACCAAGCCCTCGAACTCATAAATTGTTATATGGAAAATATATCTTCGCACCTAACAAAAAGTTTATAATGGTACCGTAACAAGTATTCCTATTTCGGAGGTGCAGACAGTTGTCGGAGCAAGTAAACGATTCGGCGGTAGTCGATATTCTTATTATAGGCGGAGGGCCCGCGGGTATGTTCGCCGCTTTTTACGGGGGAATGCGCCAAGCGTCCGTCAAGATCATCGAGAGCATGCCTCAGCTCGGAGGCCAGTTGGCCGCGTTATATCCCGAGAAATATATTTACGACGTGGCGGGTTTCCCTAAGGTGACGGCGCAGGAGCTGGTCGATCGACTCAAGGAGCAGATCGATCTGTTCAAGCCTGAGGTTTGCTTGGAGGAGAAGGTCATTGGCGTCATCAAGAAAGAGGAACGATTATTTGAGGTTACGACGGATCGCGCCGTTCATCTCGCGAAGGCGGTAATTATTACGGCCGGCGTAGGCGCGTTCGAGCCCCGCCGTCTAGATTTGCCGGACGCATCCCGTTTCGAGGGCATAAACCTTCATTATTTCGTAGGCGATCTGCAGCGCTTCAGGGATAAGCGCGTGCTCGTGAGCGGGGGAGGCGATTCCGCGGTCGACTGGTCGCTTATGCTGGAGCCCATCGCGAAGAGCGTCACGCTGATCCATCGCCGCGATAAGTTCCGCGCGCACGAGCACAGCGTGGAGAACTTGATGAATTCCAGCGTCCGGATCATAACGCCTACGGAGATTACGGCGCTGCACGGAGATGAAGCGATCACTCAGGTGACGTTAACCGATGTAAAAACTAAAGAAACGACAGAGCTCGACGTCGATGCGGTTATCGTCAACTTCGGTTTCGTGTCGTCGCTTGGTCCCATCTCGGAGTGGGGCATCGCCATTCAAGGCGGTTCCATCGTCGTGGACACGCGCATGGAGACCAATATTCCCGGCATCTTCGCCGCAGGCGACATTACGACGTACCCAGGCAAGCTTAAGCTGATCGCCGTCGGTTTCGGCGAAGCGCCAACGGCCATCAATAACGCCAAGGTTTATGTGGATCCGGGCGCGAAATTATCTCCCGGCCATAGCAGCAATATGAAGCTGTAGCCGAACCAACAATTCAATGTTCATAGAATAAAGAGTTAAGGGTATCCTAAACTTGGCGATACGCTAGGCATGACGCGGCATTAGCCGTCCGAATGACAAGCGGGAATGGGGCAGGTGCTGCCGTTCTAACCGAGGAGGGTACCCTTATGTTATGTCCGCTATGCAACGGATTCGGCTCGGAGCCGGATACTTGCAACGCTTGCGGAGGCAAGGTGACGGAGTGTGGCAAATCATCGGATTGGGCGGGTCCATACGAGCCGTACGGTCCGATTGCGGAAGACTGGCAGAACGAACTCTCGTCAGGCGCGGCGGCCGACTTCTGCTGCCACGTCGTCTACTGCGACAACTGCCGACGCGTTAGCGAGGTGTTGGTTGCCGAATGGCCTTAGAGACAAGGTCTGATGTTAGGCGGAGTAGGTTAGGCGGTATGTCTGCGATGCGCATGCGCGGCAGCCAGGTCGACGCCTCTGCGTTTTACCTCGACAGCGAGCATGCGGATGAAATCAGGCTCCAGCTTATATTCGATCGCGGCGAAATAAGTATCGATTAGCATATCGTCACTTAATAGTTCCATCATGCAGCCTCCTTGTTTTCCATCGTTTTCCTTTACGGATTTTAGTGTAGCATGCGACGAAATTCGGGACAACACGCCCTATTATGCACACAAGCTTGTGGATACGCTGTGCATGAACTGTGAATAGTTGTCAATTAACTAGTAAAATGGGATGGTATAATGTGGATAGATTTATCCACATCCCTTTTTAAGTCTTTATCAATAAAAAACTTTAATCGGATTATGTTGTTCTATTAATGAAACTAGTTGCATAGTGACCCTATCGTGGCAATTGGCTAATTCTAAGCTGATTAAAACCTTTACCCTTTCTTCAGATTCTGTA
>JAQSXN010000044.1 GCA_029256665.1 Paenibacillus sp. | reverse complement strand
AGCAGGATAACGGCGATAATATCCCGCAGCCAGTCGCTCAGCCAAGTCATCACATTCAGCTCACCTCCCACCGAAATTTGTGGATCGTCTTTCCGCCGAATCCAAGGCTTCTCTATCGCACCATGAGCGCCGCGTTGCCAGCCGTCAATATAATCGTCACCGCGAGAAAAAACATCAGGCTGACGGCGGCAAGGGCGGCGAACACGTAGATCATCGTCTTCCCGATCGTCTGCAGGCAATCCGCGATCGGCGAATCGCCGAGCGGCTGCATGACGGCCGCGGCTATATGGTAGATCAGCGCCAGCGTCAATATTTTCAGCGCGGGAAAGGCGCTTAAGAACAGAAGCACGATCACGCCCGCGATTCCGATCGCGTTCTTGGCCAGCATGGAGGCCGAGATCACCGTATCGGCGGCGTCGGAGAACATCCGGCCTACAACGGGAACGAAATTGCCGGTCACGAACTTGGCCGTGCGCAAGGTGACTCCGTCCGTGACGGCGCCCGTCGCTCCTTGCACCGAAATTACGCCAAGAAACACCGTCAGCATAACGCCGAGCGCTCCTACCGCCACCGTTCTCAGCAAATTCGCCAGTTGAGTGACCTTGAACTTATCCGTAAGCGCGCTCGCGATGTGAAGCACTGCCGAGAAAAACAAAAGCGGAAATACGAATGCGTAGATGACCGTGCCTACCGCGTGAATCATAAAGATGATAAGCGGATGCAGCACCGACACCGATACGATGCTTCCCATCGAGGCCAGCAGCGTGAGCAGAAGCGGCACCATCGCGAGCATAAAGGCGATCATGCTTTCGATCGCTTCCCTGGCGTAGCCGATGGCCACGTGGAAGCTGTTAACCGCGATGATGACGAGCACCATGAACGTGATCGAATAGGCCACCTTGCTGATCGCGCTACGCTCGAACGCCGTCTGCATCGTCTCCAGCACCATGCTGAACACCGTGAGCATGACGATGGTGACGAGCAGCTTGCCATTGTAAAGCACTTCATGCCACAAATATCGCAGCAGCCCTTGCAGCACGTCCGTCAGCTTGAAGCCTCCGCCGGGCAGCAGCATTTCCCGGAAGGTCGGCATCCTCCCTTCCGGGAAAAATCCGCCGTATTCGCTGCTCAGCTTGCTCCAATACTGCTCGACGCCTTCCGTATCCAATCCGGAGAGCGAGTCTTGGGCAAGCGTCTCTGCCGCCGGCGTCGCCACGCCGCTTGCGCTTCCCGATTCTTCGCCGCTCCCGACTTGCTCTCCCGGATCTCCCGCCGACCGCGCCTCAAGCGCGACCGGCGTCAATTGGAAGGCGAGAGCGAAGAAAAACAGGACGAGCAGCAGCTTGGCCCTTGCCCGGGCGCCCGATTTCTTCATCCTTTCATTCAGCTCCCCGTCGGCAACAGTCCGAGCACCGTCTCTACGATAACGCTAATGATAGGGATCGCCATGACGAGGATAAACACTTTGCCGGCAAATTCGATTTTCGAAGCGATGCTCTCCTGCCCCGCGTCCCGCACGATCTGCGCGCCGAACTCCGCAATGTACGCGATGCCGATAATTTTGAGCACCGTCTTGAGATAGATGGACGGGATGCCCGATTTGTTCGCGAGATCCTCCAGCACCGTGATGACCGCTTCGATCTTCCCGATGACATACAGAAAGATGAACAGTCCCGTAAATGCCGCGAGCAGGAAAGCGAACATCGGCTTCTGTTCTTTCACGACCAGAATCAGCACCGTCGCAATCAGGCCGAGCCCGACGATTTGAATCATTTCCACCGCGTTCACCTACTGGAACAAAAAGATCGTCTTGATTTCCTGGAACAATTCGTTCAGCAAACGGACCACCATAAACAACACGACGACGAACCCGATAACCGTTACCCAATGCGCCATATCTTCTTTGCCCATTTGCTTCAGCACGGAATGGATCATGGCGATGATAATGCCAATCCCCGCGATCTGGAATATGGCGCTCACATCGATATTCATTAGCAGCGCACCCTCTTACACCATCAAAATGACGATCAGTACGGCCAGCAATACGCCGAGGCTCTTCCACATTTTCTCGTAGCGGACTTGATCGTCGCGCGCGGAGTCTTCTTCGGCCTTTAATTGGGACAACGCCAGCTTCAGATGTTTCATCTGGTCTTCCTTGTCGCTAATGCCAAGCGTAGTCCCCAGCCTCAGCAGCACGCCTTGCTCGCTTGCCTTCAACGAAGTGTCGCGCCAATGGGCTTTGATTGCCTCGGTCCAGCTCTCTTGGAATGAGGGACCCTCCGCCGCCAATACGCCTTGAGCCGCCTGTCTCAACATGGACGAGATAGGCGGCGGCGAGGCGGTAGCCGTTCGTTCCAGCGCCTCGGGCAAGGGGGTATGACCGTAACCGATCTCCGTCTCCAGCCGCTGCAAGGCGTGCGCCAGCTGTCTTAGCTGCCTAGGGCGTTCCGCGAACCGGGCAGCTTGCTGAAACCCGATCAGCGTGCCGGCCACGATGATCATGATCGCGCCGATCAGCTTGATCATGGTTCATCCTGCCGCTGGCGCCCGGCTAAGCTGAGTATGCCCGGATACGACTCCGAAGTCCTCGAGCTTGCGCCGGTAGCGCCGGTCGTGCCAGCCGCGCCGACAATCCGGTGCATGATGCCCTCCGCCGTTCGCCGAAGCTCCACGATCTGGGCGAACGTCCCTTCATGAATCAGCTTGTACAGCTCCGGCCGGCCCTTGGCGTCTTGAATGTCATAGGCGTGGGCGGTAGCGACGATCGCGACGCCCGCGTGACTGGCTTCGCGAATCGCGTCCGCGTCCTCCTGCCGGCCGATCTCGTCCACGACCAGCACCTCCGGCGACATGGAGCGGAGCAGCATCATCATGCCTTCAGCCTTGGGGCATGCGTCCATGACGTCCGTTCGCGGCCCGACGTCAAAGGTGGGGATCCCCCTCACGCATGCGGCGATTTCGGATCTTTCGTCCACGATGCCGACTTTTCTCCCCCGCCATTTCGCGGCTTCCGCCCCGGGCCAGGAGCCGTAGCTCACCGTACGGGCGATGTCGCGGACGAGCGTCGTCTTGCCTTGCTGCGGCGGGGCTAGTATTAAAGTCGAAGCGATCGTGGCTCTGGCGCGATCCAGCAGCTTCGGCAGCAGATGAACGGAGGCTCCGATGACTTCCCGGGCGATCCGGATGTTAAAACCGCCGATATCGCGAATGCCCCTGACCGTCCCGCCGTCCAATATCGTCCTTCCCGCCAGTCCGATCCGATGCCCGCCGGACACCGTAATGTATCCTCTGCGCAGCTCCTCTTCCATTGCGTATAGCGAGTAATTCGTAATTCTCTCCAACAGCTTGCGGCATTGCTCGGCCGTCGGCTTGACGGCTTGGTCGGCAACGGGCTTTAAAGTGGAGTCTGACATGATGAACCGGCTGTTGCCGGCGTAAGCGATCTCGAGCGGTCGATTCTCGCGAATGCGGATTTCCTCCAGCTGCGCCTTCGCTTCGGCCGGCATCCCTTCGAGCAGACGTTTAAGCTCCAGCGGCAGCAAGTGCGACACATGTGAAAGCATCCCTATCACTCCCGGATGTTTGTCCTTGATCGTTACATATGTATGCTTGTCTCGGCGACATTATGTCCCGGGATTGTCCTATTTAATAGAGAGAACCGTCAAAGAGCCTGCACGGTTAATAGAGTCTCGCTTTGCTATTTTTTCAGAATGCCGATCATAAGGCAGCAGACGCCGGCGGCGACCCATATGAACTTGGAAGGCGACAGCTTATCCGATAGACCGACCAGCCCGATCGTCGTTGTCGCGATTAATATAATCGGTCCAACAAGGGCGAGCGACGAGTTGACGACGAGCGCCTTGTCGATCTGGTTCAGCCGAAGCATCAGGATCGCCGCGCAAATTTCGATGGTGCCGGACAAAAACCGGAGCGAAGCCATCGCCATGACGATTTTATTAAGCATCGTGGTATTCCTCCTCTCTCGATTTCCGGATTCGTGGTCTATATATATGCGCGCTTGTCCCCTCTTCATGCCGGACACCAGCCCATGGATAGCCGCATATAGTGGATTATTGTTTCAACCAAGCGGTACCTTTCCCCAAGAGAAGGTTATGAAGGAGACGATTTGCGATGAGAACAGCTGTATCAGACAACTGGCATCAGCTATTGAAGGATCCCAGCGGCAGCCGGGCCAGGGACCGGAGGAACAAGCTCGGTCAGACGATGGTCATCGACAAAGGACTGGGCGCGCATAGCCTGGCCGACTTTATCGGAGTGGCGGGCCCTTACGTCGACATGCTCAAGCTGGCATTCGGCACGTCCGTGCTGTACGATTCCGAGCTGCTTAGGCAGAAGCTGCGTCTGGCGGCCGAAAGCGGTATTATCTCGTTGCCCGGCGGGACGCTTCTCGAAGCCGCCATCAAACAAAATGTCGTCCAATCGTTTCTCGATTCGATGCAGGATTATGGATTTACCGGCGTCGAGATATCCGACGGAACGATCGAGCTGGACCGGATCAAGCGAACGAGATTGATCAAGGAATGTGTGGCAAGGGGCCTATCCGTCACGACGGAATATGGCAAGAAGGCTGCAGGATCGGTTATCGATCCCGAGGAGCTGGCCTTTACGGCTCATTGCGATTGGGAAGCTGGGGCGGAGCTCGTTACGGTGGAAGCGAGGGAATCCGGCATAAACGTCGGATTGTTTGACGAGAAAGGCCGCTGCAAGGAGGCCGTGCTGGAAAGCGTGCTCGCGCGGATCGACTCCGCGGGAAAGCTGATGTGGGAAGCGCCGCTAAAGGGGCAACAGGTCGAGCTGCTGCAGCAATTCGGTCCCTCCGTCCATCTCGGCAACATCGCGCCTGCGGATGCGCTGGCGCTCGAGGCGATGCGCAGGGGACTTCGCTCCGACACCTTTCATTTAGGGCGCAGCATAACCGACATTGATTATATGATTTAGAGGTAGTTTAAAAAGTCCGATTGGGATTGCAACGTACTTTAAGAAAGAAGGTTTTTTCTTATGATGGTCCAGGTCATATCAAGCGTTAACGAGGCTTGCGTCGCCAAATTCCATCACAGAACGGCGATTGTTATCGATGTGCTGCGGGCGACGAGCACCATCGCGACCGCTTTGTCGTCCGGGGCTTCCAGCGTCATCCCCGCCGAAACCGTCATGGACGCGAAAGCGCTGCAACGTCCGGGGGATTTGCTTGGAGGGGAGAGGTTTTGCCGCAAAATATCGGGCTTCGATTACGGCAACTCCCCCGCGGAATACGCTGCGGACGCGGTCAAGGGACGCCGGGTCATCCTGACCACGACCAATGGCACGAGAGCCATCCATAAGTCGACACGGGCCGAACATGTCCTAGCCGCGTCGCTGCTTAATGCCGAAGCTTGCGCAAAGCTCGCTCTCGAGCTGCGACGCGACATTGTGATCATGTGCGCGGGAAGCCACGATGAATTTGCCATAGAAGACGGCTTGTGCGCGGGTATGCTCCTCCACCATATGAGATGCCTGAACGGCGGCGCCGGCATAGAAACGGATGATTTCGGCGTCGCGATGGAGTCGCTGTATGCCGAGCGGCGGCATCGTATCGAAGAGCTGCTCATGAACAGCGCTTCCGGCAAACGGCTGCTTAAACTCGGACAGAAACAGGATATCGAATTCTGCGCGCGGACCAACACCATCCGCGAAGTACCCTATTTAAGCGGGGATCAGCTCGTCCTGCGCAGCTAACTTGCCGTATACAGCCCTCATTCAAATCGATGTTCCATTGGCCAGATAGACATATCGACATCCGCTTGTCCATATAATGGGACTAGGCCGCGGTCGCGGCTTATACCTTATTTTTGGCGAGGATGGGAGTAAATCGCAATGGCAGGACAAATCGTGTTGCTAGGTTTGATAATCGTCGGAGTGCTCGGCCGTTCGTCCATCATCGCGACCGCCGCTTGTATTTTGCTTGCGGTCAAACTCGTTCATCTGGAACGCTATCTGCCAGGCATCGAACGACGCGGACTGGAGCTCGGCCTGCTCTTTCTAACCCTTAGCGTGCTTGTCCCGTTCGCTTCCGGCAGAATCGGCATGAAGGATTTCACGGCGGTCTTGACTTCTTGGCAAGGCATCCTTGCCCTGATTGGCGGCGCGGCCGCTACATACATTAACAGCAAAGGATTAGACCTGCTTCGCATTGATCCCCAAATCATCGTCGGACTCGTACTCGGCTCCATCGCCGGCATTGTCGTGCTGCGCGGCATCCCGGTAGGTCCGCTTATGGCGGCTGGCATAACGGCGATTCTGTACAAGCTGTTTCGGCTCGTAAGCGGCGGCTCGTAAGCGCGGCGGCTCCATGAGCGGCGCGGCAAAAGCCAAAAGGCGTCCGCCAAGCTCCTAAGAGCTTCGCGGACGCCTTATTATGGCTGCCGTTATGGTTGTTACTTATCGGCGCTCGGACGGACCGCCCACGAACGCTTGCTCCGCCGTGTCGAGGCCGTATGCGGTATGAAGCGCGCGCACGACTTCGGAAAGCGGCTCGGCGGAGATGACGCACGATACTTTGATCTCGGACGTGCTCACCATCTTGATGCTGACGCCAATGGAAGAGATCGCCTTAAACATCGTCGCCGCCACGCCCGGGTTGCTGACCATGCCGGCACCGACGATGGACACTTTCACGAGGCTGCTCTCCGAGGTCGTCTCGCGGAACGGAACGACGGCGCGATTGCTCTCGATGACGCCAAGCGCCTTCTCGAGATCGCTGCCGGATACGGTGAACGAGAAGTCCGCCTTGCCGTCCGCGACTCCGCTTTGGACGATAATGTCCACATCGATCCCTTCTGCCGCAAGCGCGCCGAACACGTTCGCGAGCACGCCAGGAACATCCTCGACGCCCAGAATGCTGATTCTTGCCACGTTTTTGTCGAACGCGATTCCCCGAACGACTACGCCTTGCTCCATGATTGCTTCCTCCTTCACGGTTGTCCCTTCATTGTGCGTAAAGCTGGACCGAACGACCAGGCGCACATTGTAGTGTTTCGCGTATTCCACAGCGCGCGGATGCAGAACGGCCGCGCCAAGATGAGCAAGCTCGAGCATTTCGTCGTATGAAATCTCGTCCAGCTTGCGAGCGTTCTTGACGACGCGCGGGTCCGTCGAGTAGACGCCGTCCACGTCGGTATAAATCTCGCAGCAATCCGCTTTAAGCGCCGCAGCTAGCGCTACGGCCGTCGTATCGGACCCGCCGCGGCCGAGCGTCGTAATCTCGCCGCTTTCGCTCGCGCCCTGGAATCCCGCAACGATCGCGATATTCCCGTCTTTCAGCGCCGCCAATACTCGGCTTCCATCTATATCGATAATTTTGGCTTTGCCGTGTACCGCATCCGTCCGCATGCCGGCTTGCCAGCCCGTGAACGAAACGGCCTTGCCGCCTAAACGATGAACGGTCATGGACAATAAAGCGATCGAAATCTGCTCGCCTACCGAGAGCAGCATATCCATCTCGCGCGCGGGGGGATTCAGGTTTAGGCCCTGCGATTGTTCAATCAGATCGTCCGTCGTATCGCCCATGGCGGACACGACCACGACGATGTCGTTGCCTTCTTGTTGTCTCTCCATAATACGCTTCGCAACGCGCTGCATTCTCTCGGGCGTCCCTACGGAACTGCCTCCAAACTTCATCACGATCAAAGACAAAGCTGACTCACTCCCAACCTTGACATATACATACAAGTTCATATTATAGCACAGCCTGCTTGCCCGTGAACATCCTTTTCCCCATCAAATTATGCCGGACTTCCGACTTTCGCAAAGTATAAATCAACGAAAAACATCCGCCCGGTATACCGGACGGATGCTGAATGGCGGTGACTATGCGCGGGAAATGTATTTGCCTTCGCGCGTATCGATCAGGAGCACGTCGCCTTCGTTAATGAAGAGCGGCACTTGAACGTTCAGACCGGTTTCGACCTTCGCGGATTTCGTTGCGCCTTGCGCCGTGTTGCCCTTTACGCCCGGCTCCGTTTCCGTTACCGTCAGCTCGACGCTGTTCGGCATTTGGATGCCCAGAATCTCCCCTTGGTAGCTGGAGATGTTGACGTTCATGTTTTCCTTAAGGAAGTTGAGCTCCCACTCCAGTTGATCCTTCTCGAGGTTGAACTGGTCGTACGTCTCGTTGTCCATGAACGTGTACTCGGAGCCGGAGTTGTACAAATATTGAACGGCGCGGTTCTCGATGATCGCGCGTCCGATCGTCTCGCCCGCGCGGAACGTCTTCTCCACGACGTTGCCGTTGCGAAGATTTTTGAGCTTGGAACGAACGAAGGCAGCGCCTTTGCCCGGTTTAACGTGCTGGAAATCAAGTACCGTGAAGATGTCGTTGTCTACTTGGACCGTAAGTCCCGTCTTAAAATCGTTTACTGAAATCATTGCTGATTCCCTCCTGAATGATAGTCCCTATCCCAGACAGATGAGCTCTTTCGGGGATGAGGTTAATATTTTAATGCCGGATTCCGTGATCACGATATCGTCCTCGATTCTTACGCCGCCGAAGCCGGGTAAGTATATGCCGGGTTCCACCGTTACGGTCATGCCGGGGGTTAAAATCGTGTCGCTGAGCTTCGACAATCGCGGCGCTTCGTGAATTTCCATGCCCAGACCATGGCCGGTGCCATGTCCGAACATATCGCCGTAGCCATGCTTCGCGATCACGTCGCGCGCGAGCGCGTCCGCTTCCAGTCCCGACATGCCCGGTCGAATGTTCGCCAGCGCGTGAAGCTGCGCTTCCAGGACAATGTCGTAAATCTCGCGGTGCTTGTCCGTCGGTTGTCCGATTACGACCGTGCGGGTCAAGTCGGAGCAATAGCCGTTGTAATAAGCGCCGAAGTCGAGCTTGATAAATTCGTTCGTGCCTATGACTCTGTCGCTAGCCACGCCATGCGGCAATGCCGAACGTTCGCCGGATGCGACGATCGTGTCGAAGGACGAGCTTGTCGCTCCGCCCGTGCGCATAAAGACTTCCATCTCGAGCGCGACGTCGCGCTCTCTCATGCCGGTCTTGATCAATCCGGTAATGTAGCCGAAGGTGCGATCCGCAAGATCGGCGGCTTCTTGCATGATGGCGAGCTCCGCTTCGTCCTTGATCATTCTCAGTTTCTCTACCAGACCGGCGGCAGGAACCAAAGCAACGTCCTTAAGCGCCGAGCTCCAGCGGGCATGCTCCGCGAACGTAACATGGTCCTGCTCGAACGCAAGCTTGTTGATACCCCAGCCTCCGAGCAGCTCTCTTACTTCGTCGAGCGGGCTTGTTCCATGCTCGATAATGTCGAGTCCCTGAGCCTGCTCCTTGGCTTGCACGCGATAACGGAAATCCGTCAGGAGCACGGCTTTGTCATGGGTGACCAACACGTATCCCGAGCTGCCGGTAAATCCGCTTATGTACCTTCGGTTATGCGAGCTTCCAATCAGTATCGCTTCGTGCCCAAGCTCTTCGAGCTGTTTGCGAAGCCGGTTCAATCTCTCCATCGTCATTGCTGTCTCTCCTTTTGCGCTTAAACGCGTTCGCGGTTCAATTGCGACACAAGCGCTTCGAGCGCTAGCGTATAGCCAATTGCCCCGAATCCCGCTATTTGGCCAACCGCGACCGGCGCGACTACGGATACGTGCCGGAACGACTCCCTCTTGTGAATATTGGACAGATGCACCTCTACGATCGGCAGCGATACCGCGCTTAACGCGTCCCGCAGCGCGTAGCTGTAATGCGTCCAGGCTCCGGGATTGATGATGATCCCGTCCTCCTGCCCGTAAGCGGCGTGAATGCGGTCGATCATGGCTCCCTCATGGTTGGTCTGGTAACACGACACGGAGACGCCAAGCTGCGCCGCCTTGTCCGCCAGCATTCCTTCGATGATCGCAAGCGATTCTTTCCCGTAGACGCCAGGCTCTCGGATGCCGAGCATATTCAAGTTCGGTCCGTTCAATATCGCGACTTTGTGCATGTTTGCACCTCCCACGCAGCTAGCATCAAGCCAGCGCCATGAATCACTAGACATTTTACCACAAATGCCCGCCGCTTGAGAAGCGCATCCTCATCACTTCGCCGCCGTCGGCTCCCGCGACGCTTCGTCCGTGAATTCGAAGGCGATGGAATAGCCGATAAACACGCCCCACAGCGTGAAAATACAAAGCTCCGAAAAAAACGTATTCCAGCCCGCGGCGTTCACTTTGCCCGTCAAGCCGAGCAAAGGACCGATTGCCAGGAACATGAGCGCCCACCAGATAAGCCCGTAGAAGACGCCCGGCCAAGGTCCTCTCAGCTTTCCTAGCAGCAGCACGTACAATAGGGCCGCAATGACGGAAAATATCGTAAAACCGGCGATTCCGATTAAGACGCCCCAGTAGCTGACCAGAAAGTCGTGCTTGAAAAACGGTTCCATCAAAAAAGCGGGAATCTCGGTCGTAAACTTCATATTATATAACATCCAGCGGATGAAGCCCCAGATGAGTCCGGCGAACAAGCCAATTTGCGCCGAGTACAGCCATCTGTTGGTATGATGATCGTGATAGGTGTTTCGGTTCGACCGCTGCCGCCGTTTGTCGTTGGAATGGTTATGCTGTGTGTTTCCGGCGACATTGTTATGGTTGTTCGTCATGCTGATCTCTCCTTGTCTCGTCGCCTCTTCGTCGCGTTAGAAAACCGCTGTCCATAGTATGGATCATTCCGCCGATCCGTAACCGCGATCAGGAAGCGTTGGCAGCATGAGGCACGCCTCCGCGCGTGCAATCCGCGAATAGATCAAGTACAATAGAAGAAACTGCAGTCAATATTCAAGGATGGTGACAACCCTTTGCCTGAGCAATCGAAAAGTATTTACGGCGGACAAGCCGTCATCGAAGGCGTGATGTTCGCGGGCAAACACGTCAACGTAACCGCGGTCAGACGCAAGAACGACGAAATCGAATTTTACGAGGTTCCGAGAACGTCCCAGCGATGGACCGCATCCCTCAAAAAGATTCCAATCCTGCGCGGCGTCGTCGGCATCGTCGAATCCAGCGCCAAAGGCTCCCAGCATTTAAACTTCTCCATGGAAGCTTATGCGGAGGACGAGACCGCCGAAGAAGGCGCGGCGGAAACCGCTAAGAAAGCCGAACCGGAGAAAAAAGGGTTCAGCCTCGGCATGATCGTCAGCGTCGCCGTAGCCGGCGTGCTTTCGTTTATTTTCGGCAAGCTGATTTTCACGGCCGTTCCTGCCGCGATCGAAGAAGCGTTGTTCAAACAGTTATTCGAGAACCAGGTCGGTCATAATCTATTAGAAGGCCTTATCAAAATTATTTTGCTGCTCGTTTATTTGTACTTCATTTCACTGACGCCGATTATTAAGCGTCTGTTCCAGTATCACGGAGCGGAGCACAAGGTGATCAGCGCATACGAAGCCGGCGAGAAGCTGACGGTCGAGAACGTGCAGAAGTACAGCCGCCTCCATTACCGTTGCGGCTCCAGCTTTATCGTCTTCACCGTTATCGTGGGCGTTGTTGTCTATTCGCTTCCCATTTTCGAGTGGGAGACGATTTGGGAACGCATCTACATTCGCATCCTCCTGCTGCCCGTCGTATTGGGCCTCTCATACGAGGTGCTTCGGATCACGAACGCCATGCGGGATATTCCCGTTCTTCGCCTGCTGGGTTATCCCGGATTGTGGCTGCAACTGTTGACGACGAAGGAGCCTAACGACGAACAGGTCAAGGTTTCCATCGCTTCCTTCAACCGCATGCTGGAGCTTGACCGCGAGGCTGCGGCAGGCGCGGCGCTTACGGCACATCCGCCGAAAGCGATCTAATGCTCTGTATCCCTTGTTAGGAAAGGCGTGGTATTATGCGTAATAGATCGAAAGGCTGGATGATCGCCGGCATCGTCGTGGCGTTGCTTTTCCTCATCGGAATCGTGGACATCGTGCGCACGTCGAACGTGATGTCGCTGCTGCTTCCGATTATTATTCTGGGCGGCATCTTTCTTCTCTATAAGTACCCTCCTTCCTTCCTGCGGGGAGGAAGCCAGAGCGGGTATACGGGCCGAACTCGACAATCCCAGGCCCCTCGCAAGGCGGCCGCGCCCCCTAAGTCGAAGCGCGACCGGTCCAAAACCATACCGTTCCGCGTGATCGAAGGCGGCAAGGACGACGACGACACGCCGAAATACCATTAGCAACGTTCCGTTGCCCAGAAAAACCATAAAGCCGCGGGTCC
>JAQSXN010000043.1 GCA_029256665.1 Paenibacillus sp. | reverse complement strand
CCTCTGGAATGGTCTCGACAACTTCTTCTAGATGAGTATTTGCTTCATGGCTCCTTTTTTATGAAGCTCACTAATTTACACAATTATATGGACTCAACCGTCAGCCACCGAATGTAGCATAAAAATATGCTACATTTGCCTCGCTGCCTTTACGTTACTCCGCGCTCCAGCCGAACGGGTACGCCGGCGAGATTTCCAGCGGCAGCTTGCCCGCAGGCTTCAGATCGCCGAGCAGCGCTTTGGCCGCCGAAGACAACGCGAGCGGTCTGCACTCGTATACCGCCAGGTACGCTTTTACTTCCGGATAGAGCAGCAGGTCGAGCGGGTTGCGGACGGATACGGCCACGACCTTCTCGCCGGCCTGCTCGAGCGCCTGTCTCGCGATATCCCGCTCCAGCGGATGTTTGGAAGCGTCGTAGGTCACGACGACGACGACATCGAATTCGTCCAGACCGGCGAGCGGCCCGTCGCCGTCCATGCGGCGCTCTACCACGTTCGCTCCGTAATGAACCAAGAAGTCGCCAAGCGTGCCGTCGCCGGACAACATCTCATCCGCCACGGATACCGGCACGATGCTCGGCCAGAGCACCAGCGTGTTCGCTTCGCGCTTCAGCGGCAGCAGCCCGCCTTCGTTTTTCACTAGCGTCACGGAGGCTTCGCTCCAGCGACGGGCGACCTCCTTGTTGTCGTGCGTGCCGATCGACGCCGACGCTTGCTCCCATGAGGCGATCGGCTCCGACAGCTCCAGCTTGTCCTTAAGTCGCATGATGCGGCTAAGAGCTTCGTCGATTCGCGACTCGGGCAACGCTCCGCTCTCGACCGCCGCGGCAACGGCTTCGAGCGCCGCGCGCTGCTTGCCGATCGTGTGGCTGATCAGCACCATGTCGGCTCCTGCTTGAATCGCCTTGACGGCGCCGTCGGCCGGTCCGTAGAACTCGTCGATCGCGCTCATCTCCAGGCAATCCGTGACGACGACGCCGTCGTAGCCCAGCTCGCCGCGCAGCAAGCCCGTCAACACGTTCTCGGACAGCGTGGACGGCCCCCCGCTCGGCTCGAGCGCCGGCAGCACGACATGCGCCGTCATGATGCAATCCGCGCCCGCTTCGATCGCCGCGCGGAATGGCTTAAGCTCGATCGCGTCCAGCCGAACGCGGTCGTGCGTCAGTACGGGCAGCGCATGATGGGAATCGACGGACGTGTCGCCGTGCCCGGGGAAATGTTTGACCGTAGCGGCCACGCGCGCCGCCTGATATCCTTGCACGGCCGCCGTTCCCAGCTCCGATACGAGATCGGGCCGATCGCTGTACGAGCGTACGTTGATGACGGGATTGTCCGGGTTGTTGTTCACGTCGATGCACGGCGCGTAATTAAGCGTAATGCCGAGCATTCGGAGCTCTTTGCCGCATACATTAGCCGTCTGGCGGGCAGCTTCCGCGGAACCCGTAGCGCCGAGCGCCATGTTGCCGGGCATCAGCGTGACGCCGTCGACCAGCCTTGCCACCATGCCGCCTTCTTGGTCGATCGCGATCAAGAGCGGCGGACGTCCCGCCTCCGCGGCCTTCGCCTGCAATTTGACGGACAACTCGTGCACCTGCTGGGCATCTTTGACGTTGCGGGTAAAGTATATCGTCCCTCCGATGCCATATTCCTCGATCAAAGCGCTAATCTCTTCAGACGGCTCAAACCCGTGAAATCCGAAAACGAACAGCTGGCCAATCTTCTCCTTTAAGCTCCAACCTCTCCATTGCCGCTCTCCCATCCTGCCCATCCACTCCTCTTCTCATGTTGTCGGTTATTCCAATCCCATTGATCCCGGTGATTCCGGCGTTCCTGACGGCCCTGATTGCCTGATCGTCCCAAACGATTCATACGTTCCGACGTTCTGGTGTTTCGCGCGGAAGTCCGTCGGATTGTCCCCGGTATATTTCATGAATACCTTCGTAAAATATCTGCGCTCCGCATACCCGACCTCTTTCGCGATCTGGGCCACGCTCTTTTGGGACTCCGCTAGCATCGTCTTAGCCCGTTCCATGCGCTCGCGCGTCACGTATTCGATAAACGTCTCGCCGAAGGTCTGCTTGAACAGCAGGCTAAAGTACGACGTGCTCAGTCCGACGTAGGTAGCCGCTTCTTCCACGCTTAGATCGCGGTTCAAATTACGGTCGAGGAACGTCCGGGCTTCCAGCATGGAAAGCTCCGATTGCTTTTTCTTATCGACCGACCGCTCCGTTACGGCGTCCGTCACTTGACGGATAAAGCTAAGCAAATCCTTGATATTGAAGCGGCGATCCAGCCTGCGCCACAGCTGCTCCTCCTGCTCCTTCGAAAAGACGGCCATTTCCTTCATCTCCCGCATCAAGTGGAGCACGAAGAAATGAAGAAGCGGCTTTACCCCCGCGCCGTTGTGCTCGTTCAGATGCTGCAACTGATCGGCGATATGGTCCACTTCGACGCCGACGGCGGCCGCATCGCCCCGTTTGACCGCGCCGATCAGCCGCTCCGCGGTCACCCAAAACGCCTTATCTTCCCCCTGAATCCGCTCTCCCGCGCCGGGATACAACGCGATGGCGTCATGTACCGGCGCCAACTGCATCCCCAGCTGCACTTGTTTGTAGGCGCCGGATAGCTCCTCCACCGTAGCGAAGCCGCGATAGATTCCGGCGTTAAGGGACAGCTTGACATGATTCCTGACGGCGGCCATTAGCGTCGTCGCCCAATCCTTGACCCGAATCTCGTCAAAGCTTTCAAATTCCGCCGTCTCGATCAGGACGCACCACTCGCCGTCGCGCATCTGGATGACCGCGTGATGCAGGCCGTTCACCTGCAGCTTCTCGCGCAGCACGTTGCACACCGCGAAATTCCACAGCTTGCGCTCTTTGTCCGTCCAGTCCCGCCAATCCTTTGTCGTCTCCGAGCTGACGTCGAGATCCAGAATAATCATGACGAATTGCTGCAGCTTAAGCTGCTGCTCATCGCCCGAGAACAACCAATGGCTGCCCGAGAAGTCCGTATAATCCATAATAATGTCGTACAGGATCTTTTCGCTGGCCAAATCGATCATGCGGCCGATCTTCTGCTGCTCCTCGAACAGCTGTTTCTGCTTATTGCGCTGATTCGACATAACCCTGGCGATCACGCCTGTCAATTCGTCGTACGGGATCGGCTTCAGCACGTAATCGTTGACGCCGTATTGGATGGCCGCCCTCGTATACGCGAAATCCTGATAGCCCGACAGCATGATGATGTCGCAGGCGAGCTCCTTCTCGCGAATTTGGCGAACGAGCTCCAGTCCGTCCATAACCGGCATCCGGATGTCGCAAAGCAGCAACTGGATGGATTGTTCGCCCATGATCTGCAGCGCCTCCGCGCCGTTTTTGGCCGAACCCGCGACTTGAAGTCCTAGCATTTCCCAGGGAATAACCTTTTCCAAATTTCGGGTTATGTGAGCTTCGTCATCTACGAGCAGCACTCTGTCGGTCATCCGCCTTCACCTCTGCTTTTTGGAATTATGCATCTGATCATCGTGCCTTCTCCTTCTGTGCTGCAGATCATCATTCCAAAGCCGGGACCGTAATGGATGCGCAGCCTGTCGGCCACGTTGCGTATGCCAAGTCCCCTTCGTTCGCCTAGCTCCGCTTCGTCATGCGTCTTCCTGGATGGATTGTAGCCTTCGGCCAGCTTCTGCAAGACGACGCGGCTCATCCCTTTTCCGTTGTCGCCGACCATGATTACCAAGGCGTGCGGCTGAACCGTTACGTCGATGGCAATAACGCCGTGACCGTCTTCGCAGCCGTCGAATCCATGCTGGATGCTGTTCTCCACGAGCGGCTGCAGCGTCAGCTTCAGGATCGAATACTGGAAGGCTTCTTCCGGAACATGCAGCTCGTACGCAAACAAATCCTCGAACCGGTATTTCTGTATTTCCAGATAACTCCGCACATGCTCGATCTCTTGTTTGATGGAAATCTCCTCGGAATGATGCATGCTCGTGCGAAGCAGATTGCTTAGCCGCCTTACCATCAGCATGATCTTGGCGCCTTCGTTCTGCGCCGCAAGCGCATTGATCGACTCCAGCGTATTAAAGAGGAAATGCGGTTTAATCTGCGCTTGCATCAGCATCATCTCCGCATGCTGCTTGCGTTCCTGTTCCCTGCGGACATCGCTGAGCAAATTGCCGATCCGTTCCACCATGCTGTTGAAGCTGCTCGCGAGCAGCACGGTTTCGTCCTTGCCCTGCGCCGTCACCCGGATATCGAGCAGCCCCTGTTCGACGAGCTTCATCTTGCGCACGACTTTAATGATCGACTTCGCGACGCGGTTGACGAAGAAAACGTTGAACAGAACCGCGGATAGCAGTCCGATGACCGTGATCATGCCGATCCATTGCACGAACCTTACATTCTCGTCCGTCAAGGAGTTCCAAGGCTGCACGGATAACAGCACCCAGTCGTTTAATCCCAGCTTATAGGAAGAAACGAGACTGTCGACGCCGTCGAATTTCATTCTGGCGCTCTTGTAATCCTCCGTGAGCTGCGGCATGGAGCTCGTATAACGATCGATGCTGCCGCCGTCGTATTCCTTGTTGCTGTCGAGCATGATGAGGCCTTTGCCGTTCATAATGAAATAACGGGAGCCCTGCGAATCGGGATCCGGGTTCTGGAACCCCTTCAGCATGCTGCTGACGTCTTCGGTCTTGTATTGCGTAACCATGATGCCGATGTCGTTAAAAGACTGGATATCCTTGACGACGCGGAGCATCGTAAAGAGCGGCGGGTCGACGCCCGTCAGCTCCTTCTGCTCGTGCGGCCCGATCCAGAGCGGAATGCCGCCTAATCGAATGACGCGCTCGTAAAGCGGCTGCTTCCGCAACTGCTCGAACGTGATCGGCCGAAACGTCGTGGGATCGTTGCGGTTGGATCTGTACATCGTTCCGTCGCTGGAATACATGACGACATAACTGACCGCCGGATGCTGGAACAGGATGCTGCTGATCTGTTTCTCGTCTTGATTGATCCGGATGAGCGTGCCGGGATCGTCCATCGGCAGGTCGCTTTGGTTTAATATATTCTGGACTTCCTTGCTGATCACGTTGCCGTTCGACAGCTGGTCCAGCTCTCTGAAGAAATAGGAGATGTTTCCCCCGATCGCCTTCATCGTAATTTCGGACTGCTCGCTGTACTTCTTCTCTAGAAGCGACTCGGAGTTCATGAAAGAGAAGATGCCGAGACCGATCATCGGGATAATGATAAGCGAAATGAAGGCAAGCATCAGCTTGGGTCTTAGATTCATGATGCTCCTCCTATTGCCTCTCCGAGCCGGACTGGCCGCCGCTTGCCGCGGCATGGCCAAGCCCCGACTCGATTGCCTGGGCCAGATTCGCTTCATCCTGCGCTTCCTGAATCGACTGCGCCACCTTCTCCGGCGTGCTCAGTCCGCCGATCAGCTTCTGCAGACCGACGCCGATCTCGGACGTAACGACCGGCTGCACGATGGCGTCGAATGCCGGCCACGTGCTCGAGGCTTGCCCCATGACCGTCAGCACCTCGCCCACGATAGGATCCGTGTCGGTCAGATCGGTAAATGTCATGGAGGGGAGCAATTTGTCCTCGTTCATCGCCCGCTTCTGCACTTCTTCGTTAAAGAAGTTCGCGATGAAGGACTTGACGATTCCGATCTGGTCCTCGGTCAGATTGGAGGAGAAACCGAAGCCGTTGGAGTAGGAGGCGTTAATCGACCCTTGATCCCCGAGCCCGCCCGGAATGGACGGGAAGGAAAAAAATCCGATCTGGCCGCGCAATTTTCCCGCTTCCACGCTTGTGAAGTGGCTCATGTCCCACGTTCCGGTAAAAACCATCGCGGCTTTGCCGCCCAGAAGCTGCGAGCCTTGCTCCGCGTATTCGAAGCCAAGCGCGCCCTTCGGGAAGTAGCCCCGTTCGATCAATTCGGCATAAGCCTCGAACCCTTGGATGAAGCCGGGATCCGTCCATTTCGTCTCGCCCGTCAGCAATCCGCCGAACGCCTCGATGCCCACGTATCGAACCATGATCGTGTTCCACATCATGCCCGCCGCCCAAGCGTCTTTGGCCGCCAGCCCGAAGGGGATGTAACCGGCCGACTTGACGGTCTCCGCGACGTCCAGCAGCTCATCCCACGTATGCGGAATGGACAGTCCCAGCTTCTCGAAGATCGATTTGTTGTAGAATACGCCTTCGCTATAGCCGCCATAGGGCACCCCGTAGACTCGGCCGTCAATCGTGAATTCGGACAGGCTCTCGAAGCTATCCGTCAAGTCGAGCTCCTCCAGCAGGGGAGTCAAATCGAGCATCCGGCCCGCTTTGACGTACAGCTTCAGATCCGCGCCGCCGAACACCTCGAAGATATCCGGCGGATTGCCTACGGCCATCTCCTGCTTGAGCTTCGTATCGCGGTTCACGATTTCGTCGATGCCCTCAAGCTGGAAGGAGACCCCTTCGTTCTCGGCTTCCGTCTTGGCGACCACGTCCTCCAGCACGCGCAGGCGAGCCTGGCTCGTCTCCTTGATCTGGGTATGTCTAAGCGATAGCGTGACTTGCTTGAATGGCTGTTTATCCTCGCGTTCGCCGGTATTCCCCGTGCAAGCGGACGTACCCGTCGCAATGGCCAAAAGCGCGGCAATCAGAATGTGTCCGTTGCGCAAGCTTTACCCTCCCCGCTCCTATGTCGCGTACTCCTTCACTCTTATTATATCCGCTTCGCTGGTCTGGATAGGAGGTCCAAAAAACGATAACGCGGGGATACAATTCTATTATTTGAAGGAACATCGGCCGAAATGAGCTTACTCTCTCAGCCTTTCCGTCGCTCTTCTAATGGAAGCGTACAATCTCCGCCACTCTTCGTTCGCCTGCTGCGGACCTAGCGGACGGGACGGCGAAGCCGACGGTTCGCGTTGCGGCTTGTTGCCGTCGGGCCACTCCTCCGTTATTCCGGACACCGTTGGTCTCGGTCCTTTTAGCCGATCTAGCCGGTCCGGCCGATCCGATCCGCTCGGCATGCTTTCCTTCGACATCGGTCATCACCCTTTCAGCCAAACGTCTCTTAGCGCGAACAACTCCTTTAGTTCGTCCGTGCTCATCTCCGTAATCCATTGCTCCGATACGCCGACGACCTGGTCGTTGAGCGACTGCTTGCTCTCGATCATCTCGTCGATCTTCTCTTCCAGCGTTCCGAGCGTGATGAACTTGTGCACTTGCACCTGCCGCGTCTGCCCGATCCGAAACGCACGGTCGGTGGCTTGGTTCTCGACGGCGGGATTCCACCACCGGTCGTAGTGGAACACATGGTTCGCCGCCGTCAGGTTAAGCCCCGTTCCGCCCGCCTTAAGCGACAGGACGAACGCCCCTCCGGCCGTCTCTTCCGATTGGAAGGCCGCGATCATATCATCCCGCTTCGCCTTGGGCACGCCGCCATGCAAGTATGGCACCTTAACGCCCAGCGCTTGCTCCAGCGCGTCCTTGATTCGCCCGCCCATCTCCACGAATTGCGTAAAGATAAGACAGCGTTCTCCTTCTGCCGCAATCTCTTCGCACATCTCGATCAGTCTCGCCATCTTGCCGGAACGTTCGGCATCCCACTTATCGGCTTCCGTCTCGTGCAGCAATAATGCCGGATGGTCGCACAGCTGCTTGAGCTTCGTCAGCGTGGCCAATATCAATCCTCGCCGCTGCATCGCATCCAGCGTATCCAGCTTTTCCATCAGCTCGGATACAGATTCTCGTATAACGTGCCTTGCTCGGCGGTCAACGTCATATAGCTTTTGGTTTCGATCTTGTCCGGAAGCGACAGCTGAATGGCGGGATCCTTTTTGATCCTTCGGAGCATAAACGGCTTCACCCACCGCTGCAGACCTTGAATCAGCTTCTCGTCCCGCGTTCGTTCGATCGGCGTGACGACCGCTTTGCGGAAGTCCGTCATGCTGCCCAGATAACCCGGATTGATGAAGTCGTAGATCGACCATAGCTCCGTCAGCCGATTCTCCATCGGCGTGCCGGTCAAAGCGATTTTGTGGGCGGCGTTCAGACGCCGAATCGCTCCGGATTGTTTGGTATACACGTTTTTGATGTTCTGCGCCTCGTCCAGGCATAACGAATGCCAATCGATCGCGACGAGATCGTCTTCGTCCAGCTGCGCGAGCGAATAGGAGGTAATGACCAGATCCGATTGACTCACCGCCTCCGCCAACTCCTCGCCATGCTCCCGTTTCCCGCCGTAATGCAGGTGGACGTTCAGCGATGGAGCGAACCTGCGCAGCTCCTTCTCCCAGTTCCCGATCACCGACGTTGGACATATGAGCAAGGACGGTCCGGCTTCGCCGCGCGCTTCTTCCTTTACGCAACACAAATAAGCGATAAACTGAATCGTTTTGCCAAGGCCCATGTCGTCCGCGAGCACGCCCCCAAGTCCGAACCGGCGCAGAAACAGCAGCCAGGAGACGCCTTGCAGTTGATAAGGACGCAGTTCTCCCAGAAATGACGGCGGCAGCTCCGCCTCGGGAATGCGGGACACCTGCTGCAGTTGCGCCAGCCATGCGCCGAGATGCTCGTTCAACTCGACCTCGGCCCGCAGGCCGTCCTCGCGTTCTTCGTCGAGCGCGAGCTCCGTGCCTCCCCGCAGATGCATCTCGAGCACGTCCCGGAACGACAAGCCCTTGCGTTTCCCTACCCGCTTCAGCCAAGAGCGGATTTCCGCGGCATCCTGCGGATCGAGATGCACCCATTGGTTCCCGATCCTTACCAGCCGCCTGTTCTCCTCGGCCATCTGCATGAACTCGGCTTCGGTCAGATCCACGTCGCCTAGCGCCAGCTTCCAGTCGAACTGAACGATCTGATCCAGACCGAACATCGGCTGCGTGGCGGAGCCGACGGACGACTTGAGCTTCGCGCGCACTCTCAGCCTGCGGCTTCGAACGGCTTCCCACCAGGCGGGCAGCAGCACGGGCGTGCCCGATTCCAGCAGATGAAGGCTGCCATGCTCCAGGAAGCCCCATGCCTCCTGCTCCGTCAACTCCATGCGGAGCTTGCCGTCTTCGCCAGACGGCCACGCTTCTCCGGGCTGAGCTACCGCCGTTTGCGGCGGGTAGGTCAGATGAGGCAGAACGAGCGCCCACTTCGCCTCTTCCTTGGCCATCTTGGCGTCAAGAGGCTCGAGCCAATGCGCGGGGAGCTCTCCGTATGCCCTCTCATCCGTTCCGTTTCCCGTGCCGGAAGCGTCGGGATTCACCGCGGTCCAGCTCCCGTCCGGGCGGCGCTCGATCGTCATCCACTCGCCGCCATCCTGCGGCTGGAGGGCGGGTCGCAGCCTCCAGCTCGCCGTCTCGTTTGGCTCCAGCAGCTGCAAGGCGACGCGGAACGGCAGCATGTCGCGATGCAAGCCGATGGAGATCAGCCACTCTTCTTCGTCCGATCCCTTATGCCGCAGCACTCCCTCGCCCATCGCGACCCCGATCGCGTTCCACGCTCTCCCCGAATCGCCGTCCGAATCGATTATCGCTTCGATGGCGGCGCCGAGCCAGCTTGCCGCGCCGATGTCTCCGTTCGCCTCGGCTTCTCGGAGCGTGCTCGCCCATTCTTCCGCAAGCCCTGCTTCGCTCTCCGGCAGAGAAGGCTTCCAGCTGCGGCTTGCTTCCGTCCAGGATTGCCAATCAGGCATATACCAGCCCTGCAGAAGCATCGTTCTGATCATGCCGGCCAAGCGGGCGAGCGCGGCAAGCCGCTCCGTCCACGTCACTTCGAGCAGCCGCACATGCTTTGGCATCGTGAGATAATCCACGGCCAGCAGCGGTCCCAACCGCAACAGGCTTTGACCGCCGACCCGTTGCTCGTCGATGTCCGCGCCGTACCAAGAAGCCTTGTGCCAAGCGAACAGCAAGGAGCGCAGCCTGCCTTCCGACAAATCCTTGCGATCAACGGCGCTGAGCAGCACCCCGCGTTGACCTTCTTCCTCGCCCCACATACCGTCAACCGTCAACTGGCGCAATTGCAATGTAGTTCTCATAGGCCGACTTTCCCTTTCCACAGCTCTTCCTGCAGCGCCCGCAGCCGCTGGTATTTCAAATTTAAGCCCGCTAGATACGCTTCCCACTTATCCGCTTGCTTCATCGATTTATAGAGCTTCTCCAGCTTCTTGATCGCCTTGACCGCGATCCGGTAGCCTTGCCTGTTCCGCGTCGCGATGTTGGCTTCGATCGACTGGTGGTACAGCGGCAATAGCGATTCCGGAGACAGCCTGGCGACCTCGCGGAGCCCCGCGGCGTCCAGATCTTCGGACTTCGCGCCAACCAGCATCTGCAGATCCGCCCAATCCTCGTAACGTTTGACGTTCAGCCAATGCTCGGATAAATCCGCGTACGAGTAAGGCAGCAGCTCCGTCATATAAGTCGTCCAGACCGGAGATTCCGGCCGATCCTCGTCCGCGCGGCGGCATAAGGTCATGAAGGGGCCTATGTTGCGCGCGTTGCGGGCGGCATGCACCTTCTCGAACAGATAGGACATCCAAGCTTCCGCCGCTTCCCACTTGCCCGCCTCCATTCGCTGCGCGACGCACGGATAGACCAGCTTTTGCGTTTTCTCGAACGCGCTTAGCTTGAACCGGGCAATCGAGGCGGCATCGTCTCCATCCAAAAAATAAAACATCCCCGCCGCCGCGTGGAGAAACGAATGGTCTTGCTCCGGATCCTGCCGGTCCGCCGCTTCCAACAAGGCCGTAAGCTCGCTGTCGAACCACTCCCTGCGCCGAGCGAGCACCTCGCAGAACGAAAGATAGAGCATCGGCCATTCGAACAGCTGACGCTCCGTCTGCGTTGCCCTGCGCTTCGACCGTTCGGCTATCTCGACGGCGAATGCCCATTCTTGTTCGCCCATGCCGACCGGATCCAACTCGGACAACAGCTCGAAGCCGTGCTCGAGCCAAGGCTCCGCCATCCGCAGAAACGACATCTCGTGATAATACCGGCTGAAGCTGTCTACGGTCATGATCGCGCGCTCCGCCTGCTCCAGCACGAAGATGATCGATGACAGCCAATGCAGCCTCTGTTGCGGCTTCTCCCAATCCTTCGACAATCCCTTGAGCGCGGATAAAACGGGCTGCAGCGCATGCAGCGAATGGCGGCACTTCAGAAACGTCTCGCCGTATTCCGTATCCATCCAGACGAACCACTCGGCGGCCGTTCCATCCGGCCCGGGATCGCCCGCTCCGGGCCATTCCGGCCGGACTTCGCCGCGTCCCTGATCCGTCTTAACCAGACTGCTCGCGGGAGCGAGTCCGAGCAGCCTGAAGTAGGAGGCTTCCGCCGCCTCCGGGCTTTGTTGATGCGCCATATAATAGAAGTAGACCGCTGCCATGTGTTTGCAGTATTTACTGACCGGGCAAGTGCAGGTGCTGTAACGGATCTGTTCCGTATCGATGACGACCGCGTACAGATCGCCTCCTTGCACGATGCCGGTTAAAATATCGTCTGTCGTATCCTTCGCGTTACGGACGCGGCCTTCCTTGTAATAACTCCAGCCGCGCTTGATGACGACGCTTCCCATATTCGCCTTCAGCTCTTTCTCCAGCGCTCCGCTATTCTTGTCGAATAGGACCATTGCCGCCATTCACCCGCCTCTTTACCGTAATAAACATTCTTTCCATTATAGCACAAAAAAACGTCATGCCGGCGACTCGCGCTCGCCGGATGACGTCATCGGACTGAAGACTGCAGGAAATTTTTTTTGCGGAAATGCGGTCAAGCTATCGGGATATGGACGGTAACCGTAAGCTTGTCGGGCGCGGCGGCAAACGCGGCTACGTTACCTTTGTAATGCTCGGCGATCGACTTGACGATGGACAAACCAAGACCCTGATGTTCGTCCTCCTTCGTGGAGAAGCCCGCTTTGAACAGAGGTTTGCGCACGAGCTCTTCCGCTTCCAGGCAAGTATTCGTGATGGTAATCTCGATCGCTAGACTGCCCTGCGTGACGGACAGCTCGACCTCCCGATTGGTCTCGTCGTACTGCAGCACTTCGTCGAACGCGTTGTCGATCAAATTGCCGAGCACGCGGTTCATATCGAGCGTTCTTGCTCCCATGCCCTGCATATCAAGACCGTTAAAGGCGCACTGCAATTGGATACGATAACTTTCCGCCTGCGAAATCTTGGAGCGGATCAGCGCCGCGATCGCCGGGTTGCCGATATTGATGTATTCGTTAACGGAACGAATCTCGCCTGTCAGCT
>JAQSXN010000618.1 GCA_029256665.1 Paenibacillus sp. | reverse complement strand
CGTTGCTTGTCCACCTGATGGCGGACAGCGCAAGGCCGCCTGCCAGCGCATGGTTGACGAGCTCTTCCGCTCTCCCTCCCCTTGCCTGTACGACCACGACCCCTTTCAGCCATGCAACGCCTTGACCTTTCATCGCCGTTCCCTCCCACGGTTTATGGAATCAACTGTATATTCGCAATGACGCCCTCGATAAACACTTCCTCGGTCCAAATCGTTCGTATGACCAGCTCGCTGCCCGTAACCTCCAATTGGCCTATGCTGAGCGCGAGCCTAAGCTTGTCGCTGGAGAAATGGACGACGCCGCGATGATTCTCGATGTATAATTGGCGGTCGCCGATCATGGTCAGCCTCGGCAGATCATATACGACATCCTGCGGCATATCGAGTAGTTCGGCGGTTAGCTTATGAAATTTCCGTTTCAGTTGTCGCATTGCCGTCTTTGCCTCCTCAGCGAGCATAAGGGATCTCGATATTTCCGTACTATACCAAATTATGCTTCGGCTTCTGGAAATATGAGGCTGAGGGAACCGGCGCTTGCCGCAGCACAAAAAAACACCCCTTTCGGGGTGTTTTGTGAGTCCGCATGCTATTGCAGCAATTGTTGAACATATTGATTTACTAGTTTACCGTCAGCGCGTCCTTTTGTTTTGGGCATCAGGGCGCTCATCACTTTCCCCATATCGGCTTTGGAAGAAGCACCGAGTTCTTGGATGGTCTGCCTTACTATCTCTTGAATCTCTTCTTCGGTCAGCTGCTCGGGAAGGTATTGACTAATAATTTCAATTTCTGCTGCAAGAATTCTTGGAGGGAATCTTTACGTATTTTGATTTCCCGACTTAGAATATCAAGCACTTCGTTGTCTTCGAGCGGCCTCTTCAGGTCGATCTCCAAGTTCTTGACGGACGACCTCATCATGCGGATCGTCGAGAGCTTGAACTTGTCCTGACTTCTCATGGCTTGTTTCATGTCGTCGTTTAATCGTTCGCTCAGGTTCATTATGGAAGGATCCTCCTAAAACTTTCTCTTGCGAGCAGCCTCGGACTTTTTCTTGCGCTTAACGCTTGGCTTTTCGTAATGCTTGCGTTTTTTCACCTCAGCCAAAACACCGTCTTTAGCGATGGAACGTTTAAAGCGGCGAAGCGCAGCATCAATGGTTTCGTTTTTGCGAACTTTAGTTTCAGACACCAGTTTTCCCTCCCTCCGAAACAGACCGTCCAGAGCTTATACACGGTTTATCAAACTTCATTATACGGCAAAGCAAAACCCAGTGTCAACTTCGTTAGTCTGCCAATAATGGGCCAAGCTTCTTGCCGCCTAGCAGATGGACATGCAGGTGGTAGACAACCTGTCCTCCGTCGCTGTTCACATTATTGATCAATCGGTATCCCGTCTCGGCGACGCCCTGCTCCTTGGCGATCTGTTTCGCTGCCGCGAACAACTCTCCGATCAGCTCGGCATCCTCCGGACCGATGTCGTTCATCGTCGGGATATGTTTCTTGGGAATGATCAATATATGTACGGGCGCGGCCGGCTGAATATCCTGGAAAGCAAGAACGCGATCGTTCTCGAACACTTTCTTGGACGGAATCGAGCCTTCGATAATTTTGCAGAAAATGCAGTCCACGTCAAAACAACCCCCATTCCAATCTAGCTTCTCCTATCATACCGAAAATTTCCTCTTGAGTCCAATCAAGCATGATGCAAGCCATGGAAGCAAAGTCGAAAAAGCGCGACGATGCGTCGCGCTTGCGTTCCGATGCCGTATTGCTGCAGCAAGCGTCATGCATTTTACCAATAATACGGCAGCAGCGACAACGCGAGCAGCGCTCCGAGCGGGAACGCCCTGCGGAAAAATCTTCTGCGCGGAAAATACGGATAACCGTATCCGCCCCCGAATCCGCCGCCGCCAAACGGAACAAACGCGCGGTCATGTTCGCCTGGGCAATAAGGAACGGCCAGATACACCATTTCGTCGTCGACATGCTCCACGAACCCGTCAATGCAGCCTCCGTCGTTCGTATTCAGCAGCACATACCGGTGTAGATGCTGCTCGCACATGCCCTTGGCACCTGCTTTGTCATAAGTTTGATTCTCCATATCCATCAGCCTCCTGTCATCCCTACATCCTATGCAGCAATGGGCTAATGGCTACTATTCATGCAAATTACTTGCGGACGGCGGCCATCAACCGGTCCGCCACGTCCAGCCAATCGTGGCCGCCGGACAACCGAATCAATACGCTGCTGTTGTCTTTGCCGGTAAAGTGGAATTCGTTCAAAATGACATCGAGTTCGGCGAAATCCGATACGGCGGCTTCCAGCGCGGACCGTTCGCTTTCGGATAACGATCCGTCAGCGGCTTCTATCCGTTCCAGCGCCTCTCGATGGCTTGCGACGAAGTCGTCATAGGCTTGCGGCGCTTCCGCGAACCGGACTTTGTCCTGCTCGCTCGCTTTGACGAACAACGCGCTTATGCCTCTCTCGCTTCTGTCCATCGACTCCGCAAGGAACCCTGCCCTTGCACGGTTAACGCCCGCGTCGGCCGCGCCTTCTTCCGCAGCGCTGGCGGCAAGCTTGCTCCAATAGGCAAGTTCGTCGCGCGCCTGCTCGAAGCCGCTATAAATCGCGAGCCCGTCCTCCTCGGATTGGCCTCTTGCATGCTCGATGTTTTTGGTGTAAAGCAATACGTTCCCCATGACGCTCATGACGAGCAGCAGCAACGTAACGGGCAAAGCGATCGAACGCTTCCCGGGTGGCTGTTTGTTCTCCAACATGCTCCCTCCATCGTTCAACTTCATGATCTCCTTATAGCCGGACCGTTCCGGCGCCGTCGAAGAAATAAACGTATTTCTCGGCGACGGTTTCTCCAAGCACCGAGGCGATCGCTTCGGCATACAGCTCCAGTTGGAATCGATGCCGCTCCGCCGCCTGCTCCCATTGCTTCATGTAGATCCGATCCGTCTTGTAATCGACCAGCACGAGCCCGCCTTCGTCGCGGAAGAGGCAGTCGATAACGCCCTGGATCAGGATGCGCTCGCCTTCGAGCTTATTGGCCGACTGTCCCCCGTACAAGCGCTCGGCAGGCAGCATCGTGCTGAACGGCACTTCGCGCCGAACCCAGTCGGCGTTGCGCAACCGTCTTCCGATCTGGCTTTGGAAAAACAAAGCGACGGACGCGGCGTCGATCGATGCCGCTTGCATCTCCGTCAGCAGCTTGAGCTCTACCATGTTCGCGAGCGTGGCGGCTACCGAGGCTTCGTCGACCGCGCCCGTTAACGACACGTGCTGCATAAGCAAGTGGCTCGCGGAGCCTTTCTCGGCAGCCGTAAGCGATTTCTCTTACATAAAAGCCGGTCTGCGCAGTCGCAGCGTGAATGACTCCTGGCCTCTGCCGTCTCCGTCTCCGCCGGCTCTGCCGGCATCCGCC
>JAQSXN010000042.1 GCA_029256665.1 Paenibacillus sp. | reverse complement strand
AACATTGCGCATGTCGAAAATAATTTGTTGCCCCGTATTCGACAAGATAATGGACTGCCAATAGGTGAAGATGCCCGCTACCGCGACATTGAGCACAAAGAGCCCGGCCAGCACGACAAGCCCGGCATAATCCTGCTTGCGGAACGCCGCCAGTTCCTCCTTGGAAAGCTTGTAGCCGTCTGCGGCCGATGCAACCGCCTCTCCATCCCAGCGCTCCTGCAAATAATAGGAGCCATCCTTCACGATGATGCTTGCCGGCGCAGCTCCCTCCGGCCATGCGCCTTCATCCGGACTGACACGGTAAAAGGTTCGCTCCCCTAGCACGACGGGCTTGCCGTAAACCCGCGAATCATCCGCAAGCTCCGCGAGCGTGGTCCCCTCCGCCGCGTACATCATCGGCTTTAACACGCCGTTAATCCGGTCGTCGATGGCCGACTTTACGAGCAGCGGCTGCGTGACGGCAGCTGCCGCAATAAGCAGCGCGAACAACAGCGAGACGGCAAGTCTGCGCCAATACGGCACGGCGAAGTCCATCATGCGACGCCATAACAACCCGTCCTTAACGCCGGTTAATTTGCGTTCATTGTGAATATCCAAGCGCACCCTCCATTCCGGCCTGCATCGTCTGTTTGTTGTATGTCGACGCGTACAGCCCGCCCTGTCTCATTAAGGAAACATGATTGCCTTGCTCTACGATACGCCCGTGATCCATGACGATAATGTGGTCGGCGTGCCGGATCGCGGACAAGCGATGGCTTGTAATGATCGTCGTTCGGTCTTTCATGACTTGCTTTAACCCTGCGAGAATCCGTTCCTCCGTCTCGGCATCGACCGCCGACAAGCTATCGTCGAACACAAGCACGGACGGCTCCTTGATCAATGCCCTGGCAATGCTGACCCTCTGCCGCTGGCCGCCGGAGAGAGAAACGCCGCGTTCGCCAAGAGAGGTGTCAAATTTCCCGGGAAATTCCACGATATTGTCATAGACCTGCGCGACCTTTGCCGCTTCCTGGATGTCCTTTTGCTCGTAGCCGCCAGGATGAAAGGCGATATTGTTGCCGATTGTCGTCGAAAAGAGCATATGCTCCTGCGGGACGAAACCGACAGATTCGCGCAGTTGCCGTAGCGGTATATCCATAATGTCGTGTCCGTCGATCGTGATCGCGCCTTTGGGCGGATTATATAGCCGGAGCAGCAAATGGACGAGCGTCGTCTTGCCGCTGCCGACCTTGCCTACAATAGCCAGACTTCCGCCTTGCGGAATGGTCAGATGGATATTGTCGAGCGCCGCGCGTTTCTGTCCCGGGTAACGGAAGGTCAGCCCTCTCACCGCGATGGCCCCTTTGAGCTCCGGCACGCGCTCCGTCCCCTCCGCGTCCGCTACGGAAGGCTCCGTGTCGAGAATATGGCGCAGCCGCACGTCGACCGCTTTGCCCCGCTGCATAATGTTGATGACCTTGCCCAAATTTTCGACCGGCGCGACCAGCATCGTGAGATACGTATTAAAAGCGACAAAATCGCCCATGCCGATGCTGCCCCTCATCACGAGAAGACCGCCGAATACAACCGACAGCAAGTAGCTGACGCCGACCACCGCGGAGCTGATGGCGGAGAAAAACGAGTTGGACTGATTAAGCTTGCGGTTCGTCTCCAGGTTGTTCCGATTATCTCCTTTGAACTTCTCGATCTCCGGCTGTTCTTGCACATACCCCTTCACGACCCTGATCCCGGCGCAAAACTCCTGTACGCGGCTCGTTAGTTGCCCAACCGCCTCCTGCGCGAGCGTCGTCCGCTGTTCGATCTCCCTGCGGAAGCGATAAGCGAGATAGGTGAGCGCCGGAAGCGGCAGCAGCACCAGAAGCGTCAACCCGATATGGACGGAGCCGGCCATCGCCACGATCGCCACGCCGATCAGCACGACCGCTTCGATGGTGGAGAAGACGCCCATCATGGCAACTTCGCGCATAATGTTCACGTCGTTAACGGCATGGCTCATGAGATCGCCGATCCGTTTCTTGCCGAAATATTCGCTGGGCAGGCTTTCCCATTTCATAAACAATCTCTTGCGGATGTGCTTCTCCAGCAGCCGCGCGAGCCGAAACAAATAGATGCGGCTCGTCGAGCGGAAGAACGCCGCCAGCAGTCCGACCGCCGCGATCCATAACGCGATGGACATAATTTCGCCAGCCGTGATGGTCTCCTGCACGAGATCGGCGAAATGGCCCAGCAATTGGGGAATCACGAGCTGCAGCAAACAGGATATGGACAATAATACCGCGCCAATCACATAATGCATTTTGTGATTCAGCAGATGCTCTTTGAATAACGGCTTGGATTTCACCGCCATCCCCCCTCTTTTTACACTATGGCATTAAGTTTACTCCTCTCCTGCTTCATTAAACATGGATATTCGAGCTCAGTTTCATGGATTATTCTGCTCTCGATTATGCGAGTATGATATAATCCTTAATGGGGTTCAATAACGAGTTTACGAGATTTATCGATCATGTGGAGGTAGGATGTTGTGAAGGGGAATAGTCTAAGTACACATCAGGAACGGCGCGCGGGCAGAGCGATTATCCTTGTCCTCGCGTTTCTTCTTATTGCGGCGGTGGGTCTCATGTATGTGAAATGGTGGCCGTATTTTCACAAAATGTTAACCGCGGCGGACACTCACGCCATCGGCTCTTCGATACTGGGAGAACCTGCGGCGCAATCCGGCCCGCCCTCTTGGAGCAAGGCCGTCCAATACGCGGAAGCATACTTCAAATCGGTATGGAAGGCCGCGTTGCTCGGCATTCTGCTCGGCTCGCTCTTGCAGGTGCTCATTCCGTCGAACTGGCTGCTCAAGCTGTTCGGCAAAACGAATTTCGGAAGCGTGCTGTCGGGCGGCATCGCTTCGCTGCCGGGCATGATGTGCTCCTGCTGCGCGGCTCCGATTGCGGTAGGCATGCGCCGCAAACAAGCTTCCGTCGGCGCCGCGCTTGCTTTCTGGATCGGCAATCCGCTGCTCAATCCCGCAACGCTCGTGTTCATGGCCTTCGTGCTCCCTTGGAAATTCACCGTGCTGCGGATCGTGCTGGGCTTACTGCTGACGTTCGGGGTCGGTTATGCGGCGAACCTCATGATGCGCGGGCGTGAGTCGGAGAAACTTCCGTCCTCGCTGACGGCATCCGCAGCAGTCGCGGCGGAACCGGCCGATGCCTCTCCGTTCTGGAGCAAATGGGCTAGGCAGCTCGGCACTATGCTGCTTCAAGTCATCCCGGCCTATATCGTTGCCGTTCTGGCGTTGGGCGCGATGCAGACTTGGCTGTTCCCGATATCCTTCGGATCGGGCGCGGCCATCCTGCTGCTGTTCGCCGTAGCCGGCACGTTGTTCGTCATCCCGACGGCGGCGGAAATTCCCATCATTCAATCGTTCCTTGCCGCGGGCATTGCGGCTGGGCCGGTAACCGCGCTATTGGTGACGCTCCCCGCCATCAGCCTTCCTTCGTTATTGATGGTATGGCGTTCCTTCCCGCGCCGCATCATGCTGCTGGTCGTATTGTCCGTCATCGGAACGGGAATCGCAAGCGGCTTTGTCGGAGCGCTGTGGATGTAACATCGCGTTGACGGCATGCCTGTCTGCCCGCGGGCCGAAGACTCTGGAAGTGCAGTCGAATACCATCGCGCTTATAAAATGAAAAAAAACGGTCGAGCCGCTCGCTGGCTTAACCGTTTTTTTGCGCTCCCTATTCCGCTACTCCATCACGTAAGCCAATAGGAGCGCCGCCGTGCCGACGACGGCGTCCTTGTGCGTCCGCTCCATGCTATGCGAAGCGTGTACGCCCGGCCCGAGCAACGCCGCGCGTATATTACTGCCGCCTCGCAGCGCGGCCGTCGCGTCCGAGCCGTATTGCGGATAGATATCTACCGCATGGGGCAACTGCTCCCGCTTCGCCAGGTCGATTAGACGCGTTGTCATTTCGTAGTCATACGGTCCTCCGGAATCCTTGGCGCAGATCGACACCTGTCTCTCCGAACCCGAAAGGTCGTCGCCGAGCGCACCCATGTCGATGGCCAAGAGCTCTGTGATGTCGGATGGAATGTAGGCGTTGCCGTGGCCGACTTCCTCGTAGGTGGAAATGATCAGCTTGAGCGTATGCTTCGGCTTGCGGTTCTCCCGCTTCAGCCATTCCATCAGGCCGAACAGCGCCGCGACGCTTGCTTTGTCGTCCAGATGGCGCGACTTGATATAGCCGTTTTCCAGTACCCGGGCGCGCGGGTCCCAGGATATAAAATCGCCTACCGATATGCCCAGCTTTAACGTATCTTCTTTGGAGGTTACCAGCTCATCGATGCGTATCTCCATATTGGCCTCCTCGCGCTTGGAATCGCGGGAATCGGGGTATACGTGAACCGACGGTTTGGTGGTCAGCACGGTACCTTCGTACTTGCGTCCGTCGCGCGTATGGATCAGGCAATATTCGCCTTCCACGCTCTGCATGGAATAACCGCCGATCGGGGTAAAGCGGAGCATGCCGCTCGATTTGACCGATCTGACCATGGCTCCCAACGTATCGACATGGGCGGAAAGACCGATGACCGTCGCCGGATCCTCTCCGGGGATCGTTATGATGCCCACGCCCTTCGGCGTCTGCTCCATTTCGTATCCGAGCTTCCTTGCTTCCTCTCCTACATAGCGCATAATCTCCATGCAATAGCCGCTCGGACTTGGAATCGCGAGCAGCGCTTTTAATTGGTTTACGATATATTCCGCATCGAGCCGCGGGCTTAACGGTGTAGTCATCGAATTAGCTCCTTTCAATTGTTCCATCATGTCAATCGCGCAGGAACGACCTTTCTGTACCATTGTAGCCTCGCTATTTCGGAGAAGCAACCGCGACAACAAGGAACGAATGACCTTGCTCCGGCGACAAAGCTCCCATGCCCGCCCATTAAACAGAGTTCCTAACTCGGATATAACCTCACTATTATTGGAATTAAATCCTTTCATTCACTGTTATTCCACTATGGAGATACGCTATAATTACGGAAGATATGGAAGATTCAGTGCATTGTAGCGACTTAGGGGGAAATCAAAATCAATGCCTAGCAAATTGTTTCATTTGACTACAGCAAGCTTTGAAGCGTTGTCCCCAAATGTTCAGCGGGGAATCTACCACGAATATTACCGGTTCGTATACCCGATGATCCTATACATGGTGCAAGACCACGCGACGACGGAGGATATTATCCAGAACGCCTTTATGAAAATTATCCGTAATGTTCCCGCGGCCGACAATGAAGGCCATCTAAGAGGCTGGATGAAGGTCGTTGTGAGAAACGAAATCTATAATTATTTTCGCCATCACAAAAAAAATCGCAACGTTCTCGACATTGATCGTGTTTATATAAGAGAGGATGCCCAACCGACCTCGGAAACGGCATCGCTCGAGAATGAAATCGAAGCCAAGCTTATGGCCGAGGATCTTGCATCTTGTCTCTCGGAGCTTAAGCCGGAATACCAGGCGCTGATCGAACTCCGCTGGAAGCAAGAGCTCAGCTACAGAGAGATGGCTGCCGAGCTGGATACGACCGAGGAAAAAGTGAAATACAAGCTCTACAAAGCTCGGGAAGCGATGCGCAAGAAATTCTCGAAGAGATGGAGGGATTAGCCATGGACCGCGAAACATTCGATCGCCTATTCGATCACGCCTTCGAAGAAGCGGCGCGCAGCTCCGAACTTGTACCCGACCCCGAGAACTCGTGGGTTCGCTTCGAGAAACGGCTTGCCAAACGGACGAGAAGTCGACGCAGGCTGAGGCTAGTCCCCTATGTCGTTCTTTCCTTTATGCTCGGAGCCTTTATATTTGGGACGCCCGCGGTAACGATTGCCTTCCAGCCGATTATCGAATCCGCAGCGAGCATAAGAGACGGCGTCGTGGAGCTTACGGTCGGCCGGCAGAAGCCATCTGACGCCATGCCCCAGACGGATGCTCCGCCCAACTATCAAGGGGAGCAACAGCGTTCAATGCATTGCCGATGACTTAAAGACGATTACATATAGCAACAAGGCTTTCCCGGTTGCGACCGTTGCGGTCGATCCAAGAAAGCCTTGTTCGCGTTTATGCGCGACGCACCAAATTCGCGATAAAAAATCCGGGAGCGACCTCTATCGCTCCGCTTTCGATGAATCCGTACCGCGTGTACAAAGCGATGGCAGGGGCATTATTTCTGCCCGTGCTTACGACCGCTCTTTTACCTGCAGCCGCATGCTCGAGCACATGCTCCAGCAGCTTGGTTGCGACGCCCTTTCGGAAATGATCGGGATGAACGACCAGCCGGCAGATGTCGATTTCCCCATCTCCTGCTTCATAAGCGATCACTCCTACCAGGCGCCCCGCTTCGCTATAACCAACGAACTCCTCGTTCGAAGCCTTAATCGATTCGGCCGTGTCCTGCAGCGCCGGTATCCCATCGAACCCGATTAACGCGGCCTCGACGCGATATGCCGGCATCTGAACGGCGATAATGTCGTCAGCCGTTTGTTCGTTGCGATGATCTAGATGTTTTATCATGAATATCCACCCTGCGAGCTGTCTCCATAAGATGAACAGCCCCTATTTTATTCCGCTTCCGCCGCAGATTCGCGTAACTAGACCATGCGGCTTCGGCGCATCATACATTCCCTCACGCATGAATACGCGTTAGGCGTCCAGACCGTGTTGTTCGCGAATGTTGTACAGACCCTGGATCAGAATTTCCGCGGGATCCCGATTAAGAAGATGATGCGTAATTAAAACGTGCAGAGGCACCGCGCATACATTGTTGCCATCCTTGACGGACGGGAAGCCCGCTTCGAATACGGGGCCGTTCTCCGGCACGAAGCCTAGACCCGCATGGACTTGCTCGGGAGCAAACTCCTCGCGGACGGCCGCTATGCAATGCGGTACGAGCGTATGGTCGATCAACGCCTTGGTTTCCTCTTCGCCGGAAGGCGGGGTCGGAAGGCCTTTGCCCTCCCCGTGCTGATTCATCAGCTCGAAGAAGAAGGATGCCAGCCATTGAGCGGGATCCTTCCCCGACTGGAATTTGGCGATCAGCTCCTGGAGGAAAAACCCGCAAGCGTATACATGTTTGTCAGCGTCCCTCACCTGGAATACGAAGACCGGGCCGTAACGCTCCTGGTTCAGCACCTGGCCGGCCACTTCGTCGAAGAACATCTTTAACGCGGTTAAGCCGTTGTGATATACAGCCTTGAGAAGCTCAACCATCTTTTCGTTATTCTCGTTTGTTTGATTGTCAGTGCCGGACGTATTAGTTTCCGGCTCGGTCGTCTCTTTGGACATGTCAGCATCACCCATTACCATCATATCACTACTAGGCGCCATTGCTCCACCCCTCATTCTTTGGGAGGTTTGTTGTAGCCTTTCTCGCCATAGGGCTCAAGCTTCTTAAGCCAAGCCTTCTCGAGCTGCTTCATCGTCCATTTGACGTCAGCGATCTCGTTCGCGTCCTTCTGCTCCAACACCTCGTATTCGAAGCCCGCGCCTCCTTGCGCGTTCCAATCCTTCTGCAGCTCCAGATTCATGAATTGCCCCATCTCCAGTTGTGCTTGAATCGTCGACCACTTGTTCTTTAAGTTCGGATATCCGCCGACATACGTTTTACCGCGCATCGTGTTCGTAATCCGAATGACGCCCATATACGTCTTCATTTCTTTGTAAGCTTCCTGCAGTTCTTTCCGTTTGCTCTTATCCATTGTCTTTCTGCCTCCTTATCTATTCGGAGCCGACCGGACGGCGGCAACCGCCGTCTTGCGGCTTAAGATGGGTCCCAACAGTAGGGCGCCGATAATCAGCAGCGTGCCGCTAATCGCGTAAACGGCCGTTAACGTCCATGCTTCCTTCAGCAAACCGCCGAGCGACATGCCGAGCACGTTCATCCCCATGAACATAGGCGTGATGGCGCCCGCTACCCGTCCCATGAACGCGGCTTCCGTGTTTTTGATCATGAGCGTCTGGATCCCGACCTGGATAAAGGGGTAAAATAAACCGCCTATGACTTGAAGCAGCAACGTGAGCCATATGACGGACGACAACCCTAATCCCGTCGTGCCGACCGCGCTGACGACAAGGCCGATCGCGAGCATTCGCCCGGGCTCCAGCCGCTTCGCGATTCCCATGATGGCCGCACCTCCGATAAGCATTGAAGCTCCGCTCGCCATGATCAGCCACTGGAGAAAATCGTTCGGCTGCCCCAGCTTCTCCGTCGTTACGAAAATCAGCATGGGCTGAATCAGCCCCACCGCGAGTCCGGATACCGCGAACGTTCGGGCTAGCGTGCGAAGCGAGCGGTTGGAGCGAATATAACGGAATCCATTCCGCATTTCGTGAAGGAAGCTCGTCGTCAATTCTCCGCTTGGCGCATCTTCATCCTTAGGCAGCCTCGACAGCACCAAGGCCGACCCGGCAAATAGCAGTACGGTTAACATCAGCGAAACCCGGATCCCGTATTCGAGATAAATAAACGCGCCGACGACCGGCCCCAGCACCGTAAAGATCCCGACAAGCGTCTGGAACATCGCCATTACCTTTTGCAGCTGTTCGCCCGGCACATGCTGCTTGAACAGCTTCATGGCGGATGGCTGGGAGAACTGGGACAGGCTTGCCGACACAAACGCCCCGGCGAGTAGAGCCAGCCACAGGCCGTTATGGACGCTGATCCAGACGGCCGCTACAGATAGCGCCGACAAGGCGTCGCTCCAGGCCATCGTACGTTTCGGACGCCAGCGGTCGGCAAAGATGCCTCCGATGATCGCGAACAGAAAGATCGGCGCAAACTCGGCCACCGAGATTAGCGATACGTAGATCGGATCATTGTCCGTTAGGTGGGTCACATACAGGAGAACCGCAAAATTGCGAATCCAGATGCCTAGATGCAGCAATAACCGGGATAACAAAATGGTACGTACATATCGGTTGCGTAACATATCACTAACTCCTATCGGCGATTACTAAGTTAGTAAATTAGTAATTTACTGAACAAGTATAAAACAGCTCTCCCACATCCGTCAACCTGAGCGAATTGCCAATCGATGGACCGCGACCGATCTAAAATAAAACGTCAACAGGCTGGTCCGGCAGGACGCAATGTCCCGCCAGGCCAGCCTGTGCGCGCATAAAGCAAAGTATTAGCGACTACGATCTCATTTTGCAGTATAAAAGGGATTCGGAATAATCAGCGTTTTGCCTAGCTTGATTGACTCTTTCGCGCCGTTTAGTCCGTTGCTCTTCGCAATCGCCGCGATGTAATCCGCCTGCTTGTAATAGTTGGCGGAAATGCTGAACAACGTCTCCCCTTTCTTGACTTGATGCTTGCGTTCTCCGGCCGGGAGCGGAATCCGCAAAGTCATGCCTGCCTTCAGTTCCGACGTGTTCGTCATCCCGTTACATTGCATCATGATGCTGATATAATTGCCGCGGCTGAAATATTTGCCCGCTATCGCGAACAACGTGTCGCCCTGCGCGACGGTATAGTAGTCCAGCACGAGCGGATTGCTGAGCTTAACCCTGCTCCCCGCTTTCAGCTTCGCTTGCGGATCGAGGCCGTTCGCCTTTGCCACTGACGCAAAATCGCCGGTCAGATAGTGACGTTTGGAGATTCCGTATAACGTATCTCCCTTCTTGATTCCGTAATAGATGCTGATTGCCGCCTCCGCTCCCTTGCCGGTTGCCGCCGCGATCCCCGGACTTGCCGCCAACACGCTCATGCTCAGGACCAGACTAATGGCCCACTTCCACTGTTTCGTCACCTTAAGATCACACCTTCTGCCAAATTGGTTGCGGCTCACAGCATTCGCTGCCATTCGGCAAGAATCCTTTAATCCCATCGCGCATCCCGGCAAAATAATCCAATCGTAGCAGAAGCCCGCATCTTCTGCATGCTCGGCGGGTCCTGGAGGTCTGCTCCTTCCTCCTTATCGACAAATGTCAAAAGGGACAAAAGAGCCATAGTCGCTATTAACGACCATGGCTCTCACCCTAACATCTAACATGCTTGCGCTTAAATCCCAGTTCTCCTTTGTCGATCGACTTCCGGATTCGTTCAACCGCGTTTAAGGGACCGCCTTTTTTCTTATCGCGATTCACGTCCACGAGCCCCACTGCTTGAGCGGTCCGAACGGCCATCTCATGGAGAGGCGTATACGACACGGCGACCGTGCAGATGAAATTGTTCATCGCGTATTTCGCGCGTATGGGCGCATCGTGAATCGTGGATTGAGCGAGCTCCAGCAAGTTCGCGATTTTCGCCTCGTCAAACGCGCTGTCCGGCCGGTTGCCCAGCATCCAGCAATAACAGTTCCAGCCGGCCGACATTCGGAGCTCTTCGCCGCTATGGATCCAGGCATCGGATACTTCCTGCCCGATTATAGCCTCGGACAGCGTAACGGCAACAACAAAGTCGGACACCATGTAGAAGTAGGCCGAATCCATCCAGCGATTATAGTCGTCCACGGTCATGCCGTTCGGATCCGCAATGATACCCGCAAAATACATCGCGTCGTAATTTCCCGTCGCGTATAGCTGATCCGCTAACGGCTGATTGATCTTGATTTTCCTAAATAAGGGCTTCATCTCGCCCGTCGCCACGCCGAACAGCGGCTCGTGCGCCCCGTTCGACATATACATCTTCTTCAGCCGTTCCTTGCCTAGCGCTTCCAACTCGCTCATTACCGTCTCCAAATCCATCTGCCAGCCGCCTTTCTTCTATCGTTATGTTCCATTATTCGACTATATCGCCGCGTACACCTGCATTGTACATGATTCCCGCTTGCCGCGCATCATTCGCTCGGATGAAGTGCGCAGGCAGGTTATGGTACACTTCTGTTACAACGGTAACAGGAGGAATTCGTATGCCAACCATCGATTATTTGGAAAAATACGCCGACCTGATCGTCAGAACGGCCGTACATATTCAGCGGGGACAGTCGCTGTGGATCAACGCCCCCATCCATGTGCCGGAGCTTGTCCGGCTGATCGTCAAACGCGCTTATGAAGCAGGAGCGAAACAGGTGCATGTCGAATGGAGAGACGAACAAGTCACGAAGCTGACTTACGGACTCGCGCCGGACGAAGCCTTCGAGCAATACCCGGCATGGCGAGCACAGGCGATGACGTCCTTGGCGGAGCAAGGCGATGCCTATCTGCTTATCCACTCGGAGGATCCGGAGCTGCTTAAGGATATTTCGCCCGAGCGCATCAAACAGTATTCGCGTATTTCCTCGGCGGCGCTTGCCACGTTCCGAGCCTACATGTCGTCGAAACGCATGACATGGTCGATCGTCGCCGCTCCGTCGGACGGTTGGGCTAAGCTTGTATTCCCGCAGCTTGACGCGGCTGCGGCGGTAGAGGCGTTATGGGATACCATCTTCCGGATCGTGCGCGTCGATCAAGCCGATCCCGTGCTGGCTTGGGAGCGGCATAACGACAACCTCCTCGCCAAGCGGTCGTACCTGGATGGCAAGCAATACAAAAAGCTGCATTATCGCGCTCCGGGAACGGATTTGACGATCGAGCTGCCGGATAACCATCGCTGGAACGGCGGCATCTCCTGGAACGAGCACGGCAATACGTTTAATCCCAACGTGCCGACCGAAGAAGTTTATACCGCGCCTAGCAGAGGAGGCACGAACGGCGTCGTGCGCAGCACGAAGCCGCTAAGCTATCAAGGCAATCTCATCGAGAACTTCAGCCTGACGTTCGAGAGCGGACGGGTCGTTCATTTCGAAGCGGAGAAGGGGCGTGACTCGCTCCAAGCGATGCTGGATCTGGACAACCATTCGCGTTATCTTGGGGAGGCCGCGCTTGTGCCGCATCATTCTCCGATCTCGGATTCCAACATCATTTTCTTCAACACGCTGTTCGACGAGAATGCCTCCAACCATCTCGCTCTGGGCAACGCCTATCCGACCTGCGTCGAGGGCGGCGCGGCCATGACCAAGGAACAGCTTGAGCAAGCCGGCCTGAACCAAAGCATCCTGCATGTCGACTTCATGATCGGCTCGGCCGACATGGATATCGACGGCATAACGGCGGACGGGCAGCGGGAAGCGGTGTTCCGCAAAGGCAATTGGGCTTTCTAGTCGCATAAGATCTGGCTGGGGGACGACAGCGTTCCCCCGCTTACTCTCTTTTTGCAAGACGATCCCGCTCCGCCGCTTCTCTCGCGTAGTCTCTCGGCGGAAGCTTGGCATTGATATGGAGCAGGATCGCTATGATAACCACGAGCAA
>JAQSXN010000041.1 GCA_029256665.1 Paenibacillus sp. | reverse complement strand
AGTCCGACATCGGCTAGCGGCCCGTTGGACCGCAACATGCCGATATGCGTTTATGAACCATCCTATGAGCGGGAGGACGAGAATATGCAGCTTGTACCCAAAACAAAAAGAGGCAGATTGACTCTGACTCTTCGCTTAAATCTATGGTGTTGAACGGTATGGAACGCCATGCTTCTTACTTGGATTCCGCGGGAACTTCCGGCGTCAGGAGCACTTTGCGCGACAGATTGATTCTGCCCTGCTGATCGATCTCCGTTACCTTCACCGTAATTTGATCGCCGATCTTCACGACGTCCTCGCATTTCGCCACTCGCTCCGTGGAGAGCTGGGAGATATGGACAAGGCCGTCCTTGTTCGGCAGAATCTCGACGAATACGCCGAATTTCTCGATGCGCTTAACCGTGCCGAGGTAGATTTCGCCGATCACGACTTCCTTGACGATGCCTTCGATAATCGATTTGGCCTTCTGATTCATCTCTTCGTTGGATGAAGCGATAAACACCATGCCGTCTTGCTCGATATCGATTTTTACGCCGGTTTCTTCTATGATTTTGTTGATGATTTTGCCGCCGGCGCCGATAACGTCGCGGATTTTGTCCGGGTTGATGCGAAGCGTCAAAATCTTAGGCGCATACTTGGAAAGGTTCGTGCGCGGAGCGCTCATCACTTCAAGCATCTTGCCAAGGATATGCATCCTGCCTTGACGCGCTTGCTCCAGCGATTGCTGAAGAATCGCGCGGTCGATGCCATCGATCTTGATATCCATCTGGATGGCCGTCACGCCTGCAGCCGTACCAGCTACTTTAAAGTCCATGTCGCCAAGATGATCCTCCATCCCCTGAATGTCGGATAGGATCGAGAAGTGGTCGCCGTCTTTGATCAATCCCATCGCGATGCCCGCGACCGGCGCTTTGATCGGAACGCCAGCGTCCATCATCGCGAGCGTGCTTGCGCAAATGCTAGCCTGCGACGTGGAGCCGTTGGACTCCAGCACTTCGGATACAAGACGAATCGTGTACGGGAAGTCCGCTTCGGACGGAATCACTTTGGACAACGCGCGTTCTCCGAGCGCGCCGTGGCCGATCTCCCTGCGTCCCGGCGGACGGAGCGGACGAGCTTCGCCTACGCTGAACGGCGGGAAATTATAATGGTGCATAAAGCGCTTGGTCTCTTCCGGCGAAATGCCGTCGAGAATTTGAACGTCGCCCATCGCGCCGAGCGTACAGATGCTAAGCGCTTGCGTCTGACCGCGCGTGAACAGGCCGGAGCCATGCGTGCGCGGCAGCAAGGAAACGTCGCATTCGATCGGACGAATTTCGTCGAGCCCGCGACCGTCCGGACGCACCTTATCATGTGTGATCAAACGACGAACTTCTTCTTTCACGATGTCGTACAAGACTTCCTTAACATCGGAGAGCAGTTCTGGCGTTTCCGCGTAAATTTCTTGGAAATGCGCAACCGTATTGCCGTTCACGGCGTCGATCGCTTCTTGGCGCGCATGTTTCTCCGCGATCTTGATGGCTTCAACCAACCCAGCCGATGCGAATGCGCGTACCGCGGCATTTACTTCTTCGTTGACCGCATGAAGCTTGACCGCCATTTTTTCCTTGCCGGCTGCGGCTTTAAGCTCTTCAATCGTCGATACGATGCCTTTGATCGCGTCATGACCGAACATGATCGCTTCCAGCATCACTTCTTCGGATACTTCGTTCGCTTCCGCCTCCACCATCATGATGGCGTCCTTCGTGCCCGACACGACAACGAAGATATCGGAAACCGGCTCCTGCTCAACCGTAGGGTTGATGATGAACTTTCCGTCGATGCGTCCGACGATTACGCCGCCGATCGGTCCGTCAAACGGCACGTCGGAGATCGTCAAAGCCGCCGAAGTACCGATCATCGCCGCAATCTCAGGCGTGCAATCCTGATCGACGCTCATCACGATATTGGCGATTTGGACATCATTGCGGAAGCCATCCGGGAACAGCGGGCGAATCGGCCTGTCCGTCAAACGGCTGGACAAAATCGCTTTTTCGCTGGGTCTTCCCTCACGCTTAATAAATCCGCCAGGGATTTTGCCGACGGCGTACAGTCTTTCCTCATAGTTAACCGTCAGCGGGAAGAAATCCAAATCCTTGGGTTCCGTGGAAGCGGTAACGGTACACAGAATAACCGTCTCGCCGTAGCGGACCGTAACGGCCGCGTTCGCTTGCTTCGCCAGACGGCCTGTCTCCAGGCTTAACGGTCTTCCGCCAAGCATCATCTCAACTTTATGTATCATTCGCGGACCTCCATTCTTATGTAGAATAAAAATTCTTACCACAATAAAATTTATTAGTTTTCGAGCATTCGAAAACCGAAATTTTATTTGGCGATAAATCCAACCTCGAAACGCGGTCGCTCATCTCTGAAAGGCTTCGATAGGGGATTTCTCACCACAATAAAATTTATTAGTTTTCGAGCATTCGAAAACCGAAATTTTATTTGGCGATAAATCCAACCTCGAAACGCGGTCGCTCATCTCTGAAAGGCCTCGATAGGTGATTTCTCATAAGTTTACAAAAAGCAACCCGTATCCCAAGTCATCGGGACGATCAGGTTGCTTTCTGTTACGCATGTTCTAACGGCGAAGGCCGAGTTTTTCAATCAATGCGCTGTAACGTCTTACGTCTTTGTTCTTCAGGTAAGCCAGCAGCTTACGGCGTTGACCGACCATCTTGAGCAAACCGCGGCGGGAATGATGATCCTTCTTGTGCTCCCGCAAGTGTTGCGTCAAGTTCACGATGTTTTCCGTAAGGATAGCGACTTGAACTTCAGGGGACCCCGTGTCGCTTGCATGCGTCTTATGAGTCTCGATCAGCTCGTGTTTGCGTTCTTGTGTAATTGCCATCCTTGTTCACCTCCTTCTATCATAATCGCCATTAGCCTCGCCGCCGCCGGTGAGAGCGGGCACCCAAGCCAAGGTTCGGTTGAATCGGACGATGCCCCAGTAGGACGAAGCCCAGTCACAACTTCGAACAGTATAACACACCCGAACAGTCATTGTCGAGCTTCATGCCCGCGACAACGTCGGATATGGGAATGTCCCGCATGTCCCCGCATGTTAGCTATCCGTATTCAACAATCTAGCTTGCTCGGCATCTGCCGCGATTTGTTTGATCAATTGATCGATGGAACCAAACTTCTGCTCCGGGCGGATAAAATGTTTAAACTGCACGGTCATCTGCTTGCCGTAAATATCGTCGTCGAAATCGAACAAATTGGCTTCCATTACAGGTTTGATCTCCGACTTGTTAAAAGTCGGCTTCATCCCGTGATTAAGCACGCCGCGATGCGGAACGCCGTCGATCCAAGCCGTGATCGCATACACGCCAAGCCTTGGCGCCACGTATGGCTCGCGAAGCTCTAAATTAGCCGTGGGGAACCCGATCGTCCGCCCCCGGCCGTCGCCGTGCACGACGGTCCCCGTAACCTCGTATGGCCGGCCGAGCAGCAAGTTCGCCATCGCGAGGTCGCCTCGTTCAAGCGATTCTCGCGTATAGGTGCTGCTAACCTTGATGCCGTTCTCGTACAGCGGCTCCACGACGCTGACTCCGATCTCTTGACCGCATAGCTCCAGCAAGGTCGTAGCATTGCCCGCCCCTTTATTGCCGAAGGTGAAGTCGAAACCGACTACGGCATGACTTACGCCGAGCGGGCGCAGCACGCCGCTTACGAATTCCGCAGGCGTAACCGCAGCGAAGATGAGATCAAAGCGCATGACATAGACCAGATCGACGCCAAGCTCTGCGAAAAGCTCCTTCTTCTTATCAAGCGGAGTCAGACAGCTGAAATATTGATCCCCGTGGCCTAGCACTTCCTTGGGATGCGGAGAGAACGTCATGACCGCGGACAACATGCCCCGTTCGCGAGCCGTTTCGACGGCTTGGCGGATGACGTTCTGATGACCGCGGTGCACGCCGTCGAAATGTCCGATCGCGATTGCGATCGGCTTCTCCCGCGCCAGCTCCGCCACATTCGTAAAGGGATAAGAAATAGAGATGATTTCCATCGCGATGCACCTGCATTTCTGTTAAAGAGGTCGTTCAAAAGCGGTACTGAAAATCAGACTTTTTGAACACGCACTTAAACATAATTTAAGAGAACACTTTAACCGGCCGCAAGCCGTAAATTTCCATGTCGCACTGGAATATCCCGATAAACGACCCAGCTGTATCCGTCACCCGGAATAACGCGCCGTTGACCCAAGGCTCGTCCGTGGTCGCCGAGCGCAGCGACAGCTTTTGACCGCGAAGCGCCTTAAGAGCGGCTTCCTCGGTCACGACGACCTTCGGAATATGGGAAATCGCCAGCTCGGGCGCGACAAGCCTGCTCTCCAGCTCACCGCTTGCTTGTAACTCCTCGATTTGCTCCAGCGTCAAACACTGCTTTGCCGTAATGCCGCCGGACATCGTTCTGGTCAAACTTTTCATCGTGGCGGGGACGCCGAGCGCCTTGCCGATATCCACGCACAAAGTCCGTATATAAGTGCCTTTGGAGCATTCGGCGGCAAACGTAATCTCGGGCTGATCCATGTCCAGCTCGCAAACACCGAGATCGATCCGATAGATCGTTACCTTGCGCGACTTCCGCTCCACCGTTTTGCCTTCTCTCGCGAGCTCGTATAGCCGCTTGCCGTCCACCTTGACGGCCGAGAACATCGGCGGAACTTGCTCGATCTCGCCAACGAACGATCGCAGCACCTCTTCGATCTCCTGCCGGGATAACGTCCGAACGGGCTCCGAAGCGAGCACCTCTCCCGTCATGTCTTCCGTATCCGTTGCGACGCCGAGCTTTAGCACGGCTTCGTACGCTTTAGGGCGTTCCTGCACGTATTCCACCACCCGAGTAGAACGTCCCAAACATAATGGAAGCACGCCCGTCACCATGGGATCAAGAGTTCCCGTATGTCCGATCCTTTTGAGCTTTAGCAGTCTTCTCACCTTCGCGACGACATCGTGAGAAGTCCAGCCGGCCGGTTTCCATACCGCCAGAATTCCGTCCATCCTTATACCAACGCCTTTCCGACCGCTTCGACCAGCAGCTTCGAAGCCGCCGAAATCGGTCCATCCATCGTGCATCCCGATGCACGAACATGGCCGCCGCCGCCGAACGACTGAGCAATGGCCGCGACATCGGCTTTGCCCGCCGAGCGCAAGCTTGCCTTTACCTGGCCGGTTTCCGTCTCTTTGAACAGGATCCCGACTTCCACGCCGTCCACGTTAAGCGCGTAATTCACGATGCCTTCCAAATCATCCGCCACCGCGCCGCACTCGCGCAAATCGTCCTTCGTCATATAAAGCCATCCGATCTCCAGGTTGTCCGAGAAGGTGAGTCGGCTTAACGCGGTCTGAAGCAGCTTAAGCTTGCCGATCGTCATCTTCTCGAGCAAGTGGTCCGCCAGCTCGCTGCCGGATACGCCGATCGCAAGCAGCTTCGCGGCGATCTCCATTACGCGCGGACTCGTATTGGAATAACGAAAACCGCCCGTATCGGTAAGAAGTCCGGTATAAATCGCCGTCGCGCAATCGAGATCGAGCGTCAAACCTGCCGCTTCGGTCAGATCGTACAGAATCTCGACGGTCGCCGCAGCCTCCGGGCGAATGACGTTGACGGTTCCAAACCCGTCATTGGTCGGATGATGATCGATGTTGAGCAACGCGGCATTCGGAGCAAACAGTTGCGTCGCCTCTCCGATTCTCCTGTAATCCGCGCAATCGACCGCAATGACCGCATCGTAGGAACCGGTAAGCTTCGCGGTTTTCATGGACTTGATGTCATCGAATCGGTGCAAGAAGGACATGCGGGCAGGCAATAGGCTTTCGTTCGCCAATACGGCGTTTTTGCCCAGCTTGTCGAGCAGCCATGCCACGACGATGGTGGAACTGATGGCGTCGCCGTCGGGCTGCACATGCGAGACAACAAGAAAGGAAGCATGACCTTCGATAAAGGTCAATGCTTCTTTCAACGAAACGCTATAATTCTCCGCCCCGGTCACTTCGCGCCGTTTCCTTTGTTCAACTCGTCCAGCACCGATTCGATCCGGCTGCCGTACTCGATGCTGCTGTCGAACTTAAACAGCAGCACTGGCGTATGGCGCAGCTTCATCCGTTTGCCAAGCTCCGACCGAAGGAAGCCCGTCGCGCTAGCTAGCGCTTTGAGCGTCGCTTCCTTTTGTTCGTCGCTGCCGAGGACGCTGAGGTAGATTTTCGCTTGCGACAAGTCACTAGTCGTCTCTACGCCCGTGACGGTAATAAAACCGATTCTCGGGTCCTTCAGCTCCATCTGGATGATTCCGCTAAGCTCTTTTTTGATTTGCTCGCTTACGCGGCCAACCCGTATTTTTGCCATTTACTTAATCACCTCTCTACCGACTCCATGACGAAGGCTTCTATAACGTCGCCCTCTTTAATATCGCTAAAGCGTTCCAGCGTTATACCGCATTCGTAGCCTTGAGCGACTTCCTTGGCGTCGTCCTTGAACCGCTTGAGCGAGTCGATCTTGCCCGTGTACACAACGATGCCGCTGCGCACGATGCGAGCTTCCGCCGAGCGGGTAATTTTGCCATCGATAATCATGCAGCCCGCGATCGCGCCAACCTTCGTCACTTTAAATACGTTACGAACTTCGGCATGGCCGATAACGACTTCCTTGAAGATCGGATCCAGCATGCCTTTCATCGCTTGCTCGATCTCGTCGATCACGTTATAGATGACGCGGTGCATGCGAACGTCTACCTTCTCCTGCGCGATCGTCGCTTCCGCTTGCGGATCCGGACGAACGTTAAAGCCGATCACGATCGCGTTGGAAGCTGCCGCCAGAATGACGTCGGATTCCGTAATCGCGCCTACGCCGCTATGAATGATCTTGACGCGCACGCCTTCGATATCGATTTTGGCAAGGGAGCCTTTAAGCGCCTCGGAGGAGCCTTGCACGTCGGACTTGATAATGACGTTGAGGTCCTTGATCTCGCCTTCCTTGATATGGTTGAACAAGTCGTCGAGCGTGACGCGCGTATTGGCGCCCATCTCCGATTGGCGATGTTTGATGGCGCGGCGGTCGGCGATCGCGCGAGCCTTGCGCTCGTCTTCGAACACCATGAACGGATCGCCGGCTTGCGGCACTTCCGTCAGACCGGTAATCTCGATAGGAGTGGACGGTCCCGCTTCCTTGAGACGACGGCCGCGGTCGTTGACCATGGCTCTTACGCGGCCGAAACAATTGCCGGCAACAAACGCGTCGCCGATTCGCAGCGTGCCATGTTGCACGAGGATGCGCGCTACAGGACCTTTGCCTTTGTCGAGCTCTGCTTCGATAACCGTTGCGCGGGCGCGTTTGTTCGGGTTCGCCTTAAACTCGTTGACTTCGGATACGAGCAGGATCATCTCCAGCAAGCCTTCGAGACCGATGCGCTGCTTCGCGGATACTTCCACGAAGATCGTGTCGCCGCCCCACTCTTCGGGCACCAACTCGTACTCCGTCATTTCTTGCTTGATTTTATCCGGATTCGCTTCCGGTTTGTCGATCTTGTTGACGGCTACGATGATCGGAACCCCAGCCGCTTTCGCATGGTTGATCGCTTCAACCGTCTGCGGCATGATGCCGTCGTCCGCAGCGACAACGATAATCGTAATGTCGGTTACTTGAGCGCCGCGAGCACGCATGAGCGTAAACGCTTCGTGACCCGGCGTATCGAGGAACGTGATTTTTTTGTTGTTGATTTCAACTTGATAAGCGCCGATATGCTGGGTAATGCCGCCTGCTTCTCCGCCTGTAACGTTCGTCTTGCGGATCGCGTCAAGCAGCGTCGTCTTGCCATGGTCAACGTGACCCATAATCGTAACGACCGGCGGACGTACGGTCAGATTCTCTTCTTCGTCCGTTTCCTCGACCGTTTCGAAGGAATCTTCCTCTACCGGGATTTTCACTTCGACTTCGACGCCGTACTCGGTTGCGATCAGCATGATGGCATCCATATCGATCTCTTGGTTAATCGTCGCCATAACGCCTAGGAATAGAAGCTTCTTAATAACCTCCGAGGCATCCTTATGAAGCAGCTTGGCCAGATCGCCAACCGTCAGCGTGCCGCGAACGATGATTTTCTTTGGCGTGTTGTCGATTTTCTCGCGCGGCGGCTGTTGCGGACCTCTGCCGCGCCCTTTGCCGCCGCGGTTGTTGCCCTTGCCGTAGCTGCCGCCGCGGCCGTCTTCGAAGCGCTTCGTATTGCCGCCCTTGTTGAAACGATCTCCGCCGCCTTGACCGCCTTTATTGAAGCGGTCGTCGCTTCCGCCCGGGCGAGCCGGTGCCGGACGCGAATCGAAGCTGCGGCTTTGACCTTGCGGAGCCGCGCTTGGACGGCTTGCGCCTTGGCCGCCTCCCTGGCCGCCTTGACCGCCTGGACGATTGCCGCCTTGGCCGCCTTGACCGAAGCCGGGACGATTGCCGCCCTGGCCGCCGGAACCGCCGCCGCTGTAACCAGGACGATTGCCGCCTTGGCCTTGACCGTTGCTAGGACGGTTGCCGCCTTGTCCACCGCCGCCCTGACCTGCCGGACGAGCGCCTTGCCCACCTTGACCGCCGCCGCTATACGGACGATTGCCGCCTTGGCTGCCTTGACCTTGACCAGCCGGACGGCTGCCGCCTTGTCCTTGGCCGCCGCCCGATGGACGGCTTCCGCCTTGACCGCCGGATGGACGGTTGCCGCTTTGTCCTTGGCCAGTGCTTTGTCCTTGGCCAGTGCTTTGGCCTTGACCCGATGGGCGGGTGTTTTGCTGCGGTCTTTGCTCGCGTTGCTGCTGCTCTCTAGGCTGCTGTTGCTGTTCGTTTGCGTTTGGTTGAGTTTTCGTATTAATAGAGTTCATTGTCCCCTGTCTCTCTTGAGTTGTGTTGCCGCGATTGCCTTGCTGCTGCGCGGCCTGCGGTCTGGTCTGCGTGGCGGAAACCGCCGCTCCGCCGCTTTCTTGGGCCCGTCTTGCCGCCGCGTTGGCCTTGATGTCGCGGAAGAAGCCCTCCACCTTATGAACCATCTCGTTCTCCATGACGCTCATATGGTTGTTTACGGGCAAGTTCAGCCTTTTAAGAATCGTAATGATTTCCTTGCTGCTCATATTAAGCGACTTCGCGTATTCGTATACGCGAAGTTTATCTTTATTGTCCTTGCTGTCCTGTTTGCTCAATAGGATCCACCTCCGTATTTTGGCTCAGATGATTTCCGATCATTTTTCCGAAGTTTACATCGGTCACGGCAAGAACTACGCGTTCGGCCTTACCAATCGCCATGCCTAGCTGTTCCCTGTTGTATGCTTCGGCGAGTTGTATTCCGTAGGTGCCGCACTTGTCCTTGAATTTTTTTTTCGTGTTCGGGGACGCGTCGCCGGCCAGGATGACCAGCCGGGCCTTGCCCGCTCTTACCGCTTTAAGCACGATTTCGTCGCCCGTAATAAGCTTGCCCGCGCGCATGGCCATGCCGAGCGCGGACAGCGCCTTGTCAGCCTTCATCGTCACCCGGCTCCAGCTCCTTGGCAGCGATGAATTGATCTTCCACCGCGATAAATTCCTTCTCGAGCGCATCATATATTTCATCGCCGACGGACTGCTTAAGCGCCCGGTCCAGCGCCTTCGTCTTCTTGGCCAGCTTGAAGCAGCTCACCTTGCCGCACAGATACGCGCCGCGCCCGGCCTTCTTGCCGGTCAGGTCGATCTCGACATCGCCGGACGGTGTCCGAACGACCCGGATAAGTTCCTTCTTTGGCATCATTTCTTGACAGGCGACGCATTTGCGAAGCGGTACTTTTCTCGGTCTCACCGCACACCCTCCTTCATCGGCAGACGTTGCCCGCCGATCTAGTCGATCGAGACGGAATCCTGATGCATCGTTCCCATCGCGGACTTCGGACGGCCGTATTCTTGCTCGGCCTGCGTCTCGCTCTTGATATCGATCTTCCAGCCCGTCAGCTTCGCCGCGAGGCGAGCGTTCTGGCCCTTAATGCCGATCGCCAGCGACAGCTGGTAATCCGGCACGATGACGCGAGCCATCTTCTCTTGCTCGAACACGATAACCTCAAGCACCTTCGACGGGCTAAGCGCGTTGGCCACATACTCCTCCACGTTCTCGGACCAGCGCACGATATCGATTTTCTCGCCTTTCAGCTCGTTAACGATCGTCTGCACGCGCATGCCCTTCTGACCAACGCAGGAGCCCACGGGATCCACCTCGTCGTTGCGGGAATGAACCGCGATCTTGGAGCGGAAGCCGGCTTCGCGCGCGACGGAGCGAATCTCGACGACGCCGTCGTAAATCTCGGGCACTTCAAGCTCGAATAGCCGTTTGAGCAATCCGGGATGCGTACGGGATAAAATGATCTGAGGCCCTTTGGTCGTATTCTCGACCTTCGTAATAAACGACTTGACGCGATCGCCATGCTTGAACTTATCCGTAGGCATCAGCTCGGTCAGCGGCAATACCGCTTCTACCTTGCCGAGGTCGACGAACAAATTGCGAACGTCCTGCCGTTGCACGATGCCGTTCACGATATCTTCTTCCTTGTCGATAAACGCGTTGTAGATCAAGCCGCGCTCCGCTTCGCGGATCCGTTGCGTGACGACCTGCTTGGCCGTCTGCGCCGCGATGCGTCCGAAGTCGCGGGGCGTCACTTCGATCTCCGCGACATCGTCCAGCTGATAATGCGGGTTCAGTTCGCGGGACGCTTCGACCGTAATTTCCAGACGCGGGTCCAGAACCTCGTCAACGACCGTCTTGCGCGCGTATACCTTAATGACGCCTGTATGGCGGTTGATGTCGACCCTTACGTTCTGCGCGGTGTTGAAGTTGCGCTTGTAGCTGGAGATGAGCGCGGCTTCGATCGCTTCCAGCAGCACGTCCTTGGCGATCCCTTTGTCTCTCTCGATCTCTTGCAACGCCTCAATAAAATCCATGCTCATTGGAACGTTGTTCCTCCTTTCGAAATAAAAAGCGTTATAATTCGGCCAAAAATAAATCGGCCGTTTTTAGAAAACGATGGCAAGTCTGGCGCTTGCGACCTTGGCATACGGCAACGTATGCTGTTTTTTGCCTACGCGAACGACGGCTTGCGCGCCATCGAACGACACGAGCAACCCCTCGAATTCCTTAGAGCCGTCAACAGGCTCATATGTAGTCATGAACACCTGTTTGCCTATTGCCTTGACCACATCCTCGGGTTTCTTGAGCGGACGCTCTGCCCCGGGAGACGATACCTCCAGGAAATAAGCGTCGGAGATGGGATCGTTTTTATCCAACTGCTCGCTGACGAATTCGCTGATCCGTCCGCATTCGTCGATGTCGATGCCCCCGTCTTTGTCGACGAAGATTCGCAGGAACCAGTTCCCGCCTTCCTTGATGTATTCGATATCGACCAGCTCAAAACCATGTTCATTGAGATATGGCGTCACCATTGTCTCAATCGCGGATTTGATAGTGGATGTGCTCAAATTGGGTAAACCTCCTGTAATGGTTGCATAACGGATCAAGCCGGATCCGAACGAAGTGAGTAACGAGAATGCCCGAATACAAAACGTAAAGAGTGGGTTTCCCCACTCTTCTGCATCAAAGATTCTATCCTCATCATTGCCACAAAAATTATAACATAATCCCAAATAAGTGACAAGAAATGATTTCTAGCGCCGGAAGGTTAGAACAGCGAAAGCTGATTCGATTCCGGCAGCCCCCGGAAGCAGCCCATGCCGTTCAACACTTCGATGATCGTTTTGGTCGCCTTCGACTTCATCTGGAAGTCCTCGATCGACAAGAACTCGCCTTCGTTCCTCGCGGCCGCGATATTGCGAGCGGCGTTGTCGCCGATGCCCGCGATCGCCGCGAACGGAGGAATGAGCGACTCTCCGTCGACCTGGAACTTGATCGCGTCGGAGCGATATAGGTCGATAGGCTTAAACGAGAAGCCGCGCGCCGTCATCTCTAGCGACATCTCCAGCTGCGACACCATGTTTTTTTCCTTCGGCGTCGCGCTGAACCCTTTGGCCTCGATTTCGACCAGCTTGCGAAGAATGGCGTCGTAGCCCTGGCAAAGCAGCTCCAGATCGAAGTCGTCCGCGCGGACGGTGAAGTAAGTCGCGTAATAATGAATCGGATAATAGAGCTTGAAGTAGGCGGTGCGCACCGCGGAAATGACGTAAGCCGCCGCATGCGCCTTCGGGAACATGTACTCGATCCGCAGACAAGAGTCGATGTACCACTGCGGCACCTTGCACCGCTTCATCTCCT
>JAQSXN010000617.1 GCA_029256665.1 Paenibacillus sp. | reverse complement strand
TACGGCGGTAGAGAAACGCGCGGTGGAAGATGCGACGAAGCAGGCGGGAGCCCGCGAAGCGTATACGATCGAGGAGCCGTTTGCGGCGGCGATCGGCGCGGATCTGCCGGTGTGGGAGCCGACCGGGAGCATGGTGGTCGACATCGGCGGGGGAACGACGGAGATTGCCGTCATCTCGCTCGGCGGCATCGTGACGTACAAATCGGTCCGGGTCGCCGGAGACGAGATGGACGAGGCGATCATGCAATACATCAAGAGAACGTATAACCTGATGATCGGCGAACGCACATCCGAGCAGCTCAAGATGGATATCGGCTCCGCGATGCCGATGGACAAGCCGCAGACGATCGAGATCCGCGGCCGCGACCTGGTCAGCGGCTTGCCGAAGACGCTGCCGGTATCGTCGGACGAGATTACGGAGGCGCTGGCCGATACGGTCAACAACATCGTCGACGGAGTGAAGGCGACGCTGGAGAAGTGTCCGCCCGAACTGGCCGCCGACATTATGGACCGGGGCATCGTGCTTACAGGCGGCGGCGCGCTGCTGCGCAACCTGGACAAGCTGCTCGCCAGAGAGACCGGCATGCCGGTGCTCGTAGCGGAGAATCCGCTGGATTGCGTCGCGATCGGAACCGGCCGCGCGCTCGACAACATTCATCTCTTCAAATCAAAAACAGGTACCGCTCCAAGGGGAGTTCGTTAAGCTTGCTGATATAACGCTGCAGGAGCCTAGGCGACTGCATGCGCGGCGGAGAGGAGCTCGCGGCAAGCCTGGGGACAGACCGCTGGAAGGTGTTTGCTTTGTTCAAATGGCTGGGGAATAAAAGACTTATTATTTTGATGTCGGGCGTTATCTTTTTCGTCGCCCTGATCGGATTTTCGTTCGGCGGCCGGGGGCATATGTCCTGGCCGGAAGGATTTGTGAAGGATACCGTCACTTGGGTCCAGGGATGGATCAACAAGCCTGCTCGCGCCGTAGCGGGCTTGTTTGAAGATATACGCCGGATGTCCGTGCTGTACGAGGAGAACCGTCAACTGAAGCTGACGATTACGCAGTACGCCAAGGACACGGCGCGTCTGAACGATCTGGAAGCCCAGAACAAGCGGCTGATGGACGCGCTCGGATTTACCGAACGGCAGCAGAAATCGACCCAGTACAAATACCGGATCGCCGAAGTATTCGCTTCAAGCCCGGACCCGTTTAATAACACGATCGTCATTAATCTCGGCGAAAAGGACGGCATCAAGGCGAATATGGCGGTGATGTCCGTCGACGGTCTGATCGGCCGCGTGGTCACCGTTTCTCCGTTTTATTCCAACGTTCAGCTGCTGACCGATCTCGATACGAGCAGCTCCAAGGCGATCGCGGTAACGATCAAGGGCAAGGAAAACGAATCTTACGGCATTCTGGAAGGTTACGACCGGGAAAAAGGAATGCTTATCATGAACAAAATTCCGAAGGTAGATAAACTGGAGGTGGGCGATACAGTCGTCACATCCGGAATCGGACAGTTGTTCCCGAGAGGCATCCAGATCGGCGAGGTCGTCTCGCGCGACGAAGGTGAATTCGGCATCACCCATACGGCGCTTATCAAGCCGTTCACTTCGTTCAACCATTTGCGCGAAGTGTTCGTCATCGAAGTGCCGGAGCTATGAGGTGAATGATGCAGCGCTACGTAATCTCGATATTTCTGTTCGTTCTTTTCTTGCTGGAAGGCACGATTTTGGAATGGATCATTCCTCCCGTATGGCAGTCCCAAGTGCTGGTCGTTCCGCATATCGTCTTGGTCGGGGTGCTGCTGACCGCCCTGTACAAAAACCGGTATCAGGCGCTCGCCTACGGGCTCGCTTTCGGATTTTTGCAAGATTTCATCTATTACGGTCATGCTCTTGGCGTTCATTCGTTCAGTATGGGGCTCGTCGGATACGTGGCGGGATTAACCTTCCGTCTTCCTTATCAGGGCCTCTTCACGAGTCTGATCGTCGTCTTGTTGGGTTCGTTCGCCTATGATTCGATCGTATACGGCATTTACCGTTTTTTCCTGGGCGTCGTCCGGATGGACTTTCAATGGACGTTTCTGCACCAGATGCTGCCAAGCATGCTGTTTAACGCGCTGATTGCGCTGCTGCTGTACGTTCCGGTTCGCAAATGGCTGGAGAAGGCGGCCGAGAGAAAACGGGAATCGGAAGAAAAATGACAGTGCCGGATGCTGCCTGGCGCGAAAGGCATTCTGTCAGACGAATGGCCGATAGGGGGTGAACGCGTGCCGATGGCGGAAACGAAACATCGCGTTACGATAAAAGGTGTCAAGGAAGGGCTTGTCTTCGTGATCGACGATTCGTGCCCGTTCGCCGAAGTGATGCAGGAACTGGAGCATAAGCTGGACAAGACGAACCGCACCGTATTAACCGGTCCGGCCGTTCAAGTGAGCGTCAAGCTGGGGAAACGCTCCGCGACTGAAGAAGAAAAAGAATCGATCAAGGAGCTGCTTGTCCGCAAAGGGAACTTGCAGGTTCAGCATATGGATTCCGACCTGCCGGGGCCGGAGCAGCAGGAGCCGCCGCCGGACCGCGTTACGATTCTGAAAGGAATTATCCGTTCGGGACAAACGGTGCGCCACGAGGGCCACGTGCTGTATCTCGG
>JAQSXN010000040.1 GCA_029256665.1 Paenibacillus sp. | reverse complement strand
GCACGAACTCGAAGTCCGGCGTCAGAATCAAGTTATCCATGTAAGCCGACGTCATGCTGCCCGGCATTCTCGCCCGGTTCAGCTTCTCGATGATGTCGCTCGCCGTGCCGATGCCGATCCCGTGGCCGAAGAACAAATTATCGTCGAGCTTAATGGCGTTCTCGCCCTGCCACTCCGGCGTCGACCGGTCGTAATCGGGATTCTTGAAATACATCGCGTCGCCGTGATACGTCTCGTTCAAATTATATGTCGCGTTAAGTCGCAGATCGCGGTCCGACTCCCAGCTGAACAAATACAGATTGCGGAAGTGTCGGTCAAACGCCGCGTCGCCGATCGTGTCCAGCACGCCCTTGTACATAATGATGATAATGGCGACTGCGCATTCAAAGCCGTAAAGCTGACCGTTCGCGAAGATGTCGTTCACCGCAGCCGATGGCAGGACGTTCGGTTTCAGCAGAAACCCGCCCTCCGGCGTCCGGTTCCAATATTGCTCGTTGCATCGCGAAGTGCTGAAAGTCGCGAAGCTTACCCCGCTCGCGTACATCGCCTTGGCGGCCTCCACGATATGCGTGCGCATCTTGAGCTCGAAGATTAACGACTCGAGCGTCGGATAGCCATACATCATCGGACTTGCCATCTTCCTCGCCAAGGTTTTCCTCTCCAGCGTCGTCAGCATCCGCGGCGGTATCGAGCCCGGATTGCTTCCGTCCGAAATTACGATCACGTTATACCCCCCAAACCAAAAATACGGATTAGGTTATAGTACGTGAGCCCGCCCGGATTGGTGAACTGATGAAAACCTAACTTTGTGAACCGTCAATTATTTAGCGCCGACGCCTTCGGGTTTCAACAAGCCCGCTTGGATAAGTCCGTTGCGAATGCCCTTCTCGTCCACATGCGACGTCACGAAATCCGCGAACGGAAGCAGCTCCGGCGTAGAGTTGCCCATGGCTACGCCAAAACCGACGTAGTCCAGCATCTCTTTGTCGTTAAGTCCGTCTCCGAAAGCGACGGCATCCGCCGCCGTTAGCCCCAGCTTCTCCAGCAACGCCGCGATGCCCTGCGCCTTCGAGCCGCCCGCGGGCAGTACGTCCATCGCGGCGCGATGCCAGCGAATCAGCGTAAAATCGTTTTTCAACTCCTCGTACAGATGCTCCTCGTGGCTTTCGCAATGCAGGAACACTTGGAAGATATCGTCCGTGCGCCAGAACTCCGGATTAAATCCGGGCAGATCCACCTTAAGCGACGACACCGACTCCTCGATGAACGGATGGTTCTCGCGGTCCGAGCAGAAGAGATGCTCGCCCTCGAATACAAGTCCGTGATTATGGGCGGCGGCCAGCGCAACCAGCCTGCCCAGCTCGTTTTTGCCGATTTCCCGGCGGTAAAGCGGCTGGCCTTGATAGACGACATATCCACCGTTCATGCATACGTAGGAATCAATCCCCAGCTGCTCCGCGAGCGGTTTGATGAAATAAGGCGCCCTGCCCGTCGCGATGACCGGCTCCACGCCGAGCTCTTTCAGCTCGCGAATCGCATCCACCGTATCCTGCGGAATGACCTTCTCCTCGTTGACCAACGTCCCGTCGATATCGAAAAAAACGATTTTGTAGCTCATGTGACCAAAACTCCTATCCGTTTTCCTTCTAGTATAAAGAATAGGAGAGTTTACCGCCAGCCTTCCCTACCAGCCAAAGTTTAACGTTTTGCCCGTTTCGACAAACGTTTTCAGGTTGCTCACGATAACGGCCCACGAATCCTCGGAGCGTTCGAAGCTGGGATGGTTCTCCGTAAACTCGTCGTTGATCAACGTCATCTTCGTCGTTTCTCCGACCTTCTCCAGCGTATACGTAATGCGCGACGTCAGCTCGGCGTGATTCTCGTAGTAGGACGGGCCGGGATGTTCCTTCACCGACATCATACGGCCAGGCTCGATTTCGATAATATCCCCGTACACATGCACGGTCTCGTCACCGTCGTTGCCCGGTCCGACGTAGGCGAACTTGCTGCCGGGCTTCAGCTCGGATTGGAACAAGCAGCCGAAGAAAATCGCGCGCGTCCCCTCCGGTCCGATCAATGCGTTCCACACCGTCTCCGGATCGGCCCCGATATACGTAATGAATTTATGCTGCATGTTTGTTTGCACGCTCCTTCTATAGATAGTGACATTCTCATCCTAGTATAATAGAGATCATAGATTACCGTATTGTATAAACGCGACAGTCGCCGAAAGGAGTTTCCGCATGCTCCCTCTCCAGCCGCATACCGCAAGCATGGGCATCCTGCAAGCCCCGGAAGCGTTCGCCAAGTTCCGGTTAAACCGCTTCGAGCCGGAGGCGGCGCTTGCTCCGTTCGTCAAACATCATTGGATCGTCGAATGGGACCTGCCGGTGGGCGAAACCTTCCTCCAGGACGTCATTCCGAATCCCTGCGTCAATCTCGTTGCCGAAGCCTCGGGCAGCGCCGTATACGGCGTCTCCAGCGGCAAATTCACCAAAACATTATCCGGCCGCAGCCGCGCTTACGGCGTCAAATTCCGCCCGGGCGGGTTCTACCCGTTTATCAAGAAATCGCTATCCGCTTTAACGGATGGGGCCATGACCTTCGAGGAGGCGTTCGGAGAGCCTGACGCCGGCGCCAGGCTGGCCTTGGCGCTCCGTTCGGGAGAACCCCCCGACGCGCTGATCCATATCGCCGAAGCCATGCTGCTCCGGCGGCTTCCGGAGCCCGATGCCGACGTGGACCGGCTTGGCGAGATGATTTCCCTTATCCAGAATCGCCGGGACGTCGCGAGCGTGGATCGGCTTGGCCGCGAATTCGATAAGGGCGTGCGGTCGCTTCAGCGCTTGTTCGGCAAATATGTCGGAGTCAGTCCCAAGTGGGTGATCCAGCTCTACCGCTTGCAGAACGCGGCGGATCTGCTGGATCGCGGATACAGCGGGAGCTGGGCGACGCTCGGCGCCGAGCTCGGCTTCTACGACCAATCCCACTTTATCCGCGCGTTCAAGTCGATGATCGGCAAGACGCCCGAGGATTATGCCGGCGCGATCGCGGCGGCTGTTGACCCGGTCCCCGGAGATGAGGTATAGTAAGGGAAAATATAGTTCGGACCAGCGGGAAGCACCCGCAAGGACAGACGGTTACCGTCTCCCTTGCGGGTGCTTTTTTTCGCGCTTTTTTACGTGCGGCTCGTTGGCTTCGGGCTCCATTCCAAGGAGGTATACCGATGATTATCCGTAATTTTGCGAGGACAATGCTGCTCGCGTGCATGGCCATCTTGTTGTCGCTCGCCTTATCCGCGGCCGCCGCCGCGGCGTCGTTCGAGTTCACCCCCACCGCCAAAAAAGCGTTTGACAAAATGCTTGCGGGAGCGACGGCCACCGTCTCGGCCTCCCTCAAGAAGCAGCACGCGGAACTGCAGACCCTGCAGAGACAGGATGCCGAATGGGATGGAAAGATCAACGCTCTCCGCTATCAAAACGAAGAAAAAGAAAACAAGCTGCGAAAGGCGATCCGGGAAATCGACGCCGCAAAGATTAAGGCGCTGGATTCGGCTTCCGCGGCGCTTAAAAAGCAGCATGAGCCGCTGTTCAAGCTGTACGACTCCCAGAAGACCCAGCTTGCTCTCGCGAGGTCGTTCAAGAACAAGGAGCTAACCTCCTTCTTGAACATGCAGGTAGAAATAACCAAAGCCGCCGTGCAAGCCGCGAAGAAGAAACAAAGCGCCAAGGATGCCGAGCTCAAGAAGGCCAAAGCCGACGCAAACGCCAAAATGAAGCTGATCCGCGACATGCTGGAAGCAAACGAAGCGACGGAGACGCGGATCAAAGCGGCCAAAGCATCGGCCGGCACTTATAAGAGCCTGTTCGCGACGGAGTCCAAAGTGCTTGGAAGCGCGGTGCGAAGCGGCGATACGACTGCCACGACCGCCTCCTTCATCCGCATGATCGCTTACCAACGCCAAATCATCGCGCAGAAGGCGAGCATGCATGCCTATGAAGGACGCATCGCCGCCACGATCGCGCAAGCCGAAGCGAAGCATCGCGGTTTCTGATCCCCCATATCGGCCCGGCCGTTCCTATCAGAACAAGGCCGCGACGGGAAATTGCGGCCTTGTCCCTATTGCATATTTGTTTTGCCGAACCGCTTGGCCGCCCATACGATAATCTCGATAACGATCCCCAGGGCAAAGCCGGCTGCCGACATGAACATAAACATAATAAATCCGACAAGATCGCCCCAGCCCGTCAAGTCCTGGCTCTTGACCGCCATATAGACGATTCCCGCAAGAAAGCCGATCGTGGAGAGCAACCATATCCATTTCGCTCCGAACCAGCCCGCCAAGGCGACGACTATGGATACTACGACGGCTAATAGCACCAGCATCAAGGCGTTCATGGGATTCCATTCCTGACCGATGACGCCATATCTGACCGCTAGCAGCGCGGCGCTTAGCAACGCGGCCGACAAGCCCGCGATTCCCCACCATTTCGACTGACCGCTTTCCGGAAGCCAACGCATGGAAGCACTCTCCTCATCTCATTGCCGCATTGTTGTCATGCTTACCTTATAGACGCCGGCCGCATGCCAAAGGTTTCGCGGGCTCCGCTCCCGCCCAGCCTATTTCCTTCCGGCATCAAGGGAAATATCCCCCTATCATGTATGCGCCTTCAGGACTATAATAGGATTAAGGTGAAACGGCAGACCCGTCATCGGATAACACGTTTCGCGGAAAGGATGTGCCTCTTGGAACCGAAACAGGGACAAATGTGCGCAAGGTTCGAGAAAGCGGTGGAGCTGCTTAGCAAGCGCTGGGTCGCTTTGATCGTGTACAGCCTGCTGCCGGGCCCAAGGCGATTCTCCGATATCGAGCAGAATCTGCCCAGCCTAAGCGGGAAGGTATTGTCGGATCGGCTGAAGGAGTTGGAGGCTTGCGGCTTGGTTCGTCGCGATGTTTACCCGGAGATGCCCGTGCGTATCGAATATTCGCTTACCGACAAGGGCCGCGCCCTATCGCCGCTGTTCATCAACATTACCGAATGGGCCCATCAATGGATCGATCCGGACGAGGAACAGATCCGGCAATAATCGTCTATAAGGAATTAGTTGGTTGAATCGGCCCTTGTCCATGTGCTACACTGTTCTCATTCCAAGGAACGGAGGGTTTCGTGTGATAGATTACATCCGAGTCAGGTCTTTGCGCGGCTAATTGCAAAGTACGATAAGCTCTGCCCGTACGGCAGAGGACTCAGGATAGGTCTGTCCGCATGATCCCATGCAACCCGCAGCAGCCGACTATCGCCAGCGATCGATGATCGCTTTCGATTCTCCCGGATTGTCTTGCCGCACGCTTCTCTCGTGATATCATCCCCGGGCGGGATACGCACTTGAGCGAAGCAAGTCCCGGCTGGTTCATCCTACTGCTCGCGCGGACTTGCCATTCCTTTTTCCTCAAGTCGAATATTTTCGGGCACGGGCAAATATGCCTGTGTTTTTTTGTACCTAAAACGATTCCGGAGGGTGATATATAAATGATGGAACAAGAACAACCGAAACAAAAAGCGATAATCGTCGGCGTCCAGCTCAAGAAAGGATCCGACTTCGAATACGCCATGATGGAGCTGCGCAACCTGGCAGACGCCTGTTTTATCGAGGTTGTCGACGAGCTCAGCCAGAAGGCGGACCGAATCAACTCGTCGCATTATATCGGCACGGGCAAAATCCAGGAACTTCGCGCGCTGATGGAAGCATGAGTGCGAGCTGGTCATCTTCAACGACGAGCTCTCCCCTTCCCAGATTCGCAACCTGGAGTCGGAGCTGCAGTGCACGGTCATCGACCGTACGATCCTGATTCTGGACATCTTCGCCGAACGCGCCAAAACGCGGGAAGCCCAGCTGCAAGTCGAAGTCGCCCGCTTGCAATATTCGTTGCCGCGTCTCGTCGGATTACGCGCTTCGCTCGGCCGTCAAGGCGGCGGCTCCGGCCTCAAGAACAGAGGCGCGGGCGAGACGAAGCTCGAGCTCGACCGCAGACGGATCGAAGAACGAATTACCGCGCTGCAGGCCGAGCTGGAGAAGCTGGTCATGACGCGCCAGAACCAGCGCAAGCAACGCAAGAAAAACGAAGTGCCCGTCGTCTGTCTCGTCGGCTACACCAATACCGGCAAGTCCAGCTTGATGAACGCGCTGCTGGAGACGTACGACCCCGATACGACGAAGCAGGTATTCGCCAAGGATATGCTGTTCGCCACGCTTGAAACTTCGGTGCGCAGCATCGAACTTCCGGACAACAAGTCGTTTCTGCTCACGGATACCGTCGGCTTTGTCAGCCAGCTGCCCCATCACCTCATCAAGGCGTTCCGCTCCACGCTGGAGGAAGTGACGGAAGCCGATCTGCTCGTGCACGTCGTCGATTACGCGCACGAGGATTACGAGCAGCTCGTTTCCGTCACCAACGAGACGCTCGGCGAGCTCGGCGCCGACGGCATCACGACCGTCTACGCCTACAACAAATGCGATCTCACCGACCATCCGTACCCGCTGAAGTCGGGCAACTCGGTGTACATGTCCGTCAAGGAAGGCCAAGGCCTTGCCGAGCTGATCGAAGTCGTGCGCTCGCACATCTTCGCGAACTACGTCAAGAAGGACATTCTGATCCCGTTCAGCCAAGGCCGTCTGGTCTCCTACTTTAACGAGCACGCCAATGTCCTGTCGACCACTTACGAGGAGGAAGGCACGCGCATGCTGGTGGAGTGCACGCTCGCCGATTACGAGCGGTTCAAGCAGGACTTCGTCGAAGCGGAAGCCGAGGGCTGAGCCGGGACGACGGGGCAACCTTAAGAACGAGTGACGTCCCACCTTCGCAAAAAAAATCCGGAGCGGCTTGTGAATAAGCTTGCTCCGGATTTTTTTCCCTCTAATGCTTCCGTTTGTAGTAGGTGATACCAAGCGCCAGCGCCAGAACGGAGCCTTTGACGATATCCATGGCATAGTACGGCACGGACAACATGATGAGGCCGTTGGACAGGATGCCGATCAATACCGCGCCCACGAACGTGCCGAACGCGTTAGGCTTGCCCGCTCCAAGCACGGAGTAGCCGATAAAGGCAGCGGCTACCGCGTCCATGAGATAAGGCGAGCCTGAATTGACCTCGGCCGTCATGACGCGCGCGCCGAGAATGATGCCGCCGATGCCCGCGAATAACGCCGAGATCAGATAGGCAGCCAGCCGGTATTTGCTGACCGCGATCCCCGACAGCTTGGCCGCTTCCGGATTGCCGCCGATCATGTACATGTAGCGTCCATGCTTCGTGTACGTCAGAAACAGATGCACGGCCAGGACGACGAGCAGCATGATCACGATAATCCAAGGCACCTTGCCCAGTTGGCCGAAGATGTCCGGAATCGCTCCGGTGGCATAATCGCCGTTTGGCAAAATCATATTTTCGGATACGGTTGCTCCGCGCGTATAGGTCAGCGCCACCCCTTGGAACACGAACATCGTCGCCAGCGTCATCAGCATATCCTGGATCTTGAAATTGATGACGAGGAACGCGTTGACGAGCCCTATGAGCAAACAAAATATAATCGTAACGATCAAGCTGACGCCGATCTGGCCGCCATGCCACACAAAGATGGAGATGACGAGCGCGTTCGCCAGCGACGCCGTCGAACCGACCGAAAGATCGAAGCCTCCCACCGCAAGCGAGACGGTCAATCCCGTCGCGATGATGGTGACGATGGATATGGAACGCAAAATGTTGATGATGTTCGAATAATTCAAGAAGTTGTCCGTCATCGTGCCGAATACCGCGATCAGGATCACGATCGTCAGCAATGTTCCGTATTTGTAGAGAAGCTCGAAGGCGCTGCCCGCTCCCCGCTTCGTTCCGGCTGCGTTCATGTTCGCAATCCTCCTGTGCTGTACAGCATAATTTCTTCTTCGTTCGTATCCGCCGTGGCAAGCTCCCGCACGATCGCTCCGTCATACATGACGTACATCCGATCGGTAATGCCCATCATCTCGGACAGCTCGCTCGAGGCGTACAAAATGCATTTGCCCCGAGCCGCAAGCTCCGCCACCAGCTCGTAGATATCGCGCTTCGCGCCGACGTCAACGCCTTTGGTCGGCTCGTCGAACAGATACACCTCCGCGTCCGCCAGCAGCCACTTGCCGATCGCGATCTTCTGCTGATTGCCTCCGGAGAGGTTGCGGACAAGCGCTTTCGTGTTCGGCGTCTTGATTCCCAAGCTCTGCACGACGGAATCCGCCGCGATCCTCTCTCTAGCGGCGCTAAGCCACGAGCCCCATCCTTTTGCCGCGTATCGCGACAAGCTGACCGCCGTCAGGTTGGCTCCGACGGACTCTTCGACGAATACGCCTTCCCTGCGGCGCTCCTCCGGCACCAGCGCCAGCCCGCTACGCACGGCAAGGTGCGGGTTATGGGCCGCAATCCGCTTGCCCCCGAGCCGCAGCTCGCCGCTCGCCGTGTCGGAAGCCCCGAACAAGGCGCGGCACAGCTCCGTCTTGCCGGCTCCGACAAGACCCGCGATGCCCACGATCTCTCCGCTCCGCACCGACAAGGAGACATGATCGACCTTGCCGGCGTCATGGATGTCGATGGCTTCGAACGCGATGTCGCCTATGCGGCCGACTCTGCTTGGGAACTGACCTTCCAGCTTCGCGCCAAGCATATGCTCGATGACCTGCTCTTGGCTCAGATTCGCGAGCTTGTCCGACACGACCAGCATGCCGTCGCGCATAATGGTAATGTCGTCGCAGATCTCGTATAACTCCGGCAGCCTGTGGGAGATAAAAATAATTCCCACTCCCTCAGACTTGAGCAATCTCACCAAGCGGAACAGCACTTCGGTTTCGCTGCTGCTGAGCGGGGCGGTCGGCTCGTCCAGCACCAAATAACGGCACTGCATCGAGACCGAACGGGCGATCAGCACCATTTGCTTCTCGGCCAGCGTCAGCTCCTGCACGAGCTTTCGCGTCGGGATGGAGACGTTAAGCCGGTCCATGACGGACTGCGCCGCGGCGTGCATCTCCTTCCAACGAACGAGATGGCGGCCTTTCATGCCCCGTACGGTATGCTCCAGCATAATATTTTCGGCCACGCTTAGATTGGGAATCAGCGCCGTATCGACTTCCTGGTAGACGATCTGGATGCCCTGATCCTTTGCGCTCCTGGGGTTGCGAATGTCGGCTATCGCGCCGTCCATTCGAATTTCGCCCATATAATGATCGTACGCGCCGGACAACACCTTCATCAGCGTCGACTTGCCGGCGCCGTTGGCGCCGATCAAGGCATGCGCTCTTCCGGCCTTGGCGGCAAAGTCCACGTTTTTCAGCGCATGAACGCCGGGGAAGGAGATCGAGATTCCCTTCATTTCCAGCTTGCCCGCTTGCTCGCTCGCGTCCGCCACGCGAATCACCTTCTCTCCGAACAGGATAGAGCGCCCCTATCCGATGGATAAGAGCGCCAATTGTCATAGATATGAGAACCATAGTACGAAGATATGCTAGAATGGCCGTTTACTTGGCGTTAGCTGCTTTCAAATCCTTCATCCATGCTTCCTCGAACGCATCCGATGTTCCCCAGCCCGGAATGATATCCGCCAGCGACGTCATGTTGACCGCTTTGTCGGACTTCGCAAGCTCTTCTTGCGTGATCAGCGCCGCGTCGAGATCGAAGTTGTCCGGCGTGTCTTCGCCTGCCAGCTTCTTCGCCGCGATGCGGATGTTAACCGCGCCGATCAGCTTGGGATCGACCGCAGCGGTTGCCGCCCACGGGCTGTCTTGCTCTTGCATGATTTGAAGATCGGCGTTCGATACGTCGATGCCGTAAATTTTCACTTCGGTGCGTCCCGCTTCGATCAGCGCGCGCGCTGCTCCGATCGCGAAGGCGTCCCATGTCGCGAAGATCGCGTCCAGCTCGCCTTTCGGGTATTTGGTCAGCATCGCCGCCACCGCGTTCTGCGTATCGACGGACGTGTTGTCGTTCGCGACGCCGAACCGGTCGATCTCTTTAATGCCCGGGTTGTTCTTGAGCACCTCTTGGTAGACCGCGTTGCGGCGAACCATCGGCGGGAAGCCGTCTACCCAGAGGTAAACGATGTTCGCCTCGGGACCATGAACCTTGACCAGCTCGTCCAGCGCGTATTGCGCAAGCGCCTCGTCCTTCTGGGCCGTCAGCGTGACGCCGTCGATCTCCGCCAGGTCGCCGGTCGAGTCGAACGCCACGACCTCGATGCCTTTGTCTCTCAGCTTCTTGGCCGCCTCTACCGTGGCGGGATCATCGCCATGCGACAGGATGACCGCGTCCAGATCCTCTTCGGCCGCTTGGTCGATCGCGTCGAGAAACTTCGCCGTGTCGCCTTCCGCGGAGAACGTGTCCACCTTGAAGCCAAGCGCTTCTCCTTCTTGCTTGGCGCCGGCCAGGAATTGCGCCGTATGGTCGTCTCCGCCAATCTTGCGGATGACCTTGATTTGGATATCGCCCTTATCCTTGAGCGCGGCCGGCACGCTCTCTACTGCTTGCACGGATCCGCCTGTTTTGCCGGTGTCCGCGCCGCAGCCCGTAACCGCGGTTACGATAACGAGCAGCAGCGCGAGCAGCGCTTGCGGTTTCTTGAATTTCATGTCGCGTTCTCTCTCCTTAACCTCTTGTATATTATAATACAAGTAATCCTATCGGATATAGAGAGAGACGTCAATCCCTTTTCAGGAATTATGTCAGATCATGTCGAAAAATTATGAAATTTTATAACGAATGTAGTTCCTTTGTTAAGCTCGCTATCGATATGGATGCTGCCGCCCATCTTCTTGACGATATTAAAGGAGACCATCGTGCCGAGCCCCGTCCCTTTATCCTTGGTCGAATAATACGGGGTGCCGAGCCTCCTGACTTGCTCGGAGGTCATGCCGATTCCCGTATCCGAAATTCGGATGATCGCGTAGTCCCCCTGCCTCTCTGCCGCCAGCGACAGATCCCCGCCGTCCGGCATCGCTTCGATCGCGTTTTTGCCGATATTGAGCAGCGCCTGCCTGAATTTATGTTTATCGCCCATCGTGACGAGCCTGCTCTCCTCGTGGAAGTGAGCCTGAAGCTTAATGTTGTTGAAGTTCGCGAAATTGGACAGCAGGCTGTACATATAGCTGAGCTCGGCGTTGAGGTCGATCTCCTCGACATGCTCCGGATCGGTCCGAGCCAGCGACAGATAGTCCGCGATGATCTGTTCCGCCCGTTCGAGCTCGGCAAAGCAAATGCCTTTGTATTGTTCCTTCTTCTCGGCCGTCAGTTCGACCGTGCCAAGAAGATGGATAAACCCTCTGACCGCCGTGAGCGGATTGCGGATTTCGTGCGCGACGGACGCGGCTATCTCGCTGACGAGCTTCATCCGCTCCGTGTTTACGACCTCCTCCTGGATCTGGCTATACCGCCTCAGAAATTCGATCAGATAGACTCCGATCGCAACGATAAGACTCTGGAACAGGTAAGTCGCTATCGTCTCGAGCGGGTTGTCGGTAAGCAGATGGAGACGATCCTGCATCGTCAAATAAATAGTAAACGTCGTCAACTTTATGAGCGCGCACGCAAATACCGCGATGAGCATTCGGAATCCGAGCGACGCCTGGCGGAAAAGCTTGATGGCCGCCCAAGTCACCGCGAAAGTCGACATAAGCGATATGGCATACATGAAGTTATCTGGCATACTTAACACATATCTAACCGCTAATATAACACCGTAAAGAACCAAGGCTACGAACCACCCGCCATAGAGCGAGCCGATGACGAGCGGAACCGATCGAAAGTCGTACGACAATTCGTTGATCACGACAGGAAAGCTCATCGTGACCACGATCGTCACCGTGCAGAGCAATATCAAGAAGCCGCGATAGGTCGCGACGTTATCCCTGAACCTATGCAGGTACGGGTACAACACGAACGGAGAAGAGATAATGAATACGTTGAACAAAAATTCCTTGAGAAAGAGCAGCATCGCCTAATTCCCCTTCTTCGCGAATCTCCGAGTGCGCTACATGCCATTAATATAGCATATTTATTCTGATATATTGTTAATTTTTCATCCTCTCGATCCTTTTAATGGAAGCGCTAACAAAAATAAAACGACTGCCGCCGTCCTTTGGGGGCTAGACTCGTAGTTTTGCTGCCGTCTGCAACGAACTTTTCAGCTCTAACGCTCTTTCTCGCGCTCCTCGCCACCTGCAACGCTACTTGTTAGCTCTAACGCTCTTTTTTCGCGCACCCTCATACAGCGGTACGGCCCGCAATGCCTTCGGTGCATCAT
>JAQSXN010000039.1 GCA_029256665.1 Paenibacillus sp. | reverse complement strand
CGGAGGCGGAGCGGCGGCGTTACCGCGAGTCGCTGGTTGCCGCGCATCGGCGACCCGCCCCTTCGGTGCGGGCGGGCAGGCTGCTGCTTGCCGGAGGCTGCAGCAGCCTGAACGACGTAAGCGACGGGCTTGCCAGCGAAGCTTGGGAGCTGGCGGAGGCATCGGGGCTGCGGCTTGTGCTGCACGAGCGGCTGCTGCCGAAGAGCGGCGGCATGAGCGTGTATGCCGCCGACGCGAAGGTCGATCCGCTGGAGTGGATGTTGTACGGCGGCGAGGATTACGTGCTGCTTGGCACGATTGACCATTCAAGGGCGGACATTATTCGCGAAACGTTTCGGGCGGAAGGACTGCCGTTCTTCGTCATCGGGGAGACAGAGGAAGGCCCGAGCGGCGTGGAGCTTGTCCGGGCGGGCGACGGCAATGTTCGTGAGCAAGGAGATTACGGCGTTCATGGAGCTCGCGGAGCTCAGGCGGCTCACGGAAATCGCCGGGCTCGGGTTCCGGTCGCCAAACGGGGTTACAATCATTTTGGACAATGAATGGGTGAGGACGAGTGGAAGCTGGCAGCGCAAAGAAGGATTGGATCGCGGACAGTCTGCAGGATACGGCGGAGCTGGCCGCTAGACTGGCGGGGCTGGCCGGTCCCGGCACGGTCATCGCGCTTGATGGGGACCTAGGCGCCGGCAAGACGGCGTTTTCCCAATTGTTCGCGGCGGCGATCGGCGTGGGCGGCATCGTCAATAGCCCTACTTTTACGATTATCAAAGAATACGAGGGAGAGCATCTCCCTTTCTATCATATGGATGTGTACCGGCTGTCCATGGAAGAAGCGGACGAGCTTGGGCTAGACGACTACTTCTACGGCGCCGGCGTGACGATCGTCGAGTGGGCGAGCTTGATCGAGGAGCTGCTGCCTTCGAACCGTCTATCGATCTATATCGAGCATCTTGGAGGCGAGTCGAGACGGTTCCGGTTGACGGGATGGGGAGAGCCGTACGAGGCTTGGATGGACAATGGACTTTGGAATAGGGGAGCATGAGCAATGAATACGGCATTAAGGGCGGCGAGCGGCCCGGTAATCGCTCTTGATACGTCGACGGCCGCGATGGCGGCCGCCGTCGAACGTGACGGCGAATTGCTGGGCGAGGTGCAGTCGCTGGCGGAGCGCAATCACTCCGTTCACGTGATTGCGCATATCAAGACGCTTCTGGCATCGTCGCGGGTGGCGCCGGAAGAGCTTGCCGGCATCATCGTCGGCAACGGTCCGGGCTCCTACACGGGCATGCGGATTGCCGTTACGGCGGCCAAGACGCTGGCGTGGTGCTGGGGCAAGCCGCTAGTCGGCGTCTCCAGCTTGGAGGCGATCGCATACGGCGCGTGGCATCGGGGAGTGGAAGGCTTGCCCGTTGACGGCAACCTTGCCGCGGATCCGGCGCAGAATCGCGAGCATTGGGTGCTGCCCATCATGGACGCCAGGCGCGGCCAGGCCTACTGCGCCGGCTTCTCATGTCGCGCCCAGGGAACGGCCGCAGCCGGTTGGAGCCGCTTCGCGGCGGACGGCGTTCGGCTTATGGAACAGTGGGTCGATTCCATCGTTGAGCGCGCGAGCGTCACGGAGGACCTCGGTCTAGGGGACAAGCCGGTCATTTGGCTTGCCGGTGATTTGTCGCTGCACGAAACTTCCGCCGAACGACTGGTTGCCGAAGCGACGAAGCTTGGAGCGGATGTCCGATTATTGCCGTACGTCATGGAAGGCCGATTCTTGGCAGAGCTCGGGCGAATCAGGCTGGAGGCGGGAGAATCGGACGATGTGCACACGTTTATTCCTAACTATACTCAGTTGACCGAGGCGGAAGTGAAGCTGAAGGCCAAGCAGGCGGGTGAAGCGTAACGATGGCGATGAACAATGACAAGCTGTCGTACCGGGCCATGTCGATGGACGACATTCCCGCGATTCTTGCCATCGAGCAGGAAGCGTTCAGCAGTCCTTGGACCGAAGAGGCTTTTGTCAACGAGCTCAAAAACAACATGTTCGCCAAATACGTCGTGATGGAGTACGGCGGCGAGCTGATCGGGTACGGCGGCATGTGGATCATTATGGACGAAGCCCACGTGACCAACATAGCCATCCGTTCCGACGTACGCGGATTAGGGCTTGGCGACCGGCTTATGAGTCAATTAAGGCGGACGGCGATCTTTTACGGTGCGGTTCGCATGACGCTGGAAGTGCGCGTCTCCAACGTTCATGCCCAGCGCCTGTACCGCAAGCATGGCTTCGAGCCGGCGGGCGTTCGTCCGAATTATTATTCGGACAACAACGAAGACGCGCTCATCATGTGGGCGGAGCTGGAAGCAAGCCGGTCAGGAACGGGAGAGGGAAACCAGTGAACCATACGTGCAACAGCAACCAAGAAAAATTGATCCTCGCGATCGAAACTAGCTGCGACGAAACCTCCGTGGCGGTGGTCAGGGGCGGCAAACATATAGTATCCAACGTGGTCAGCAGCCAGATCGACATCCATGAGCGATTTGGCGGCGTTGTCCCGGAGATTGCGTCGCGCAAGCATGTGGAGAGCATCACGCTGATTATCGAACAAGCCTTGAAGGAATCCGGGCACGAGCTAAGGGATATGTCCGCCGTTGCGGTTACGCAGGGACCGGGACTGGTCGGCGCCCTGCTGGTCGGCATCGTGGCGGCCAAAAGCTTGGCGCTCGCGCTTGATATCCCCTTGATCGGCACCCATCATATCGCCGGACATATCTATGCGAACGAGCTGGTGCATGAGCTTCGTTATCCTTGCTTGGCGCTGGTCGTGTCCGGGGGCCACACGGAGCTTGTGCTGCTGGAGTCGGAGGGCAGCTTCCGCCTGATCGGCAGGACGCGCGACGACGCTGTCGGAGAAGCCTACGACAAAGTAGCCCGGGCGCTGAAACTACCCTATCCCGGAGGCCCGCATATCGACAGGCTTGCTTCGGAAGCGGAGACGGCGATCGAGCTTCCTCGCGCATGGCTCGAAGAAGGCAGCTACGACTTCAGCTTCAGCGGTCTCAAATCGGCGGTGCTTGCCGTTATCAACCAGACCCGCATGAAAGGACTGGATCTCGACGAGGCAGCCCTGGCCCGCGGCTTCCAGGAGTCGGTCATCGACGTGCTCACGACGAAGTCGCTGCGCGCCGCGAAGGCTTACGGCGCCAAGCAATTGCTGCTCTGCGGCGGCGTGGCCGCCAATCGCGGGCTACGCGCCGCGCTCGCCGCGCGCTGCGAGGAAGCGGGACTGCCGCTGCTGATTCCCCCGGGCAAGCTGTGCACGGATAATGCCGCCATGATCGGCGCGGCCGCGCATCTGAAGCTCAAACGCGGGATCTACTCCGATCTGGAGCTCAAGGCGGATCCCGGCCTGTCGCTGGAGCAATGGTCGGTATAGCCGCGCCTCCAAGGACGGCGGCCGTTTCAGCTTGACTAAATCGCCTATCTTTCGTTAAGCGAATTGACAGATAATTTTTGATGGACTATAATAAGCAGCAATACTTCACAACCACATCAGCACAAACGCTACGAACAGGAGTAGTAAAGGTAATCCGGGTCGCCTCCGTCGATATTCCGATGGGAGCATGAGAGAGCTGCGGGCAGGTGCAACGCAGTCGAAGGAAACCTTGAATCTCGCCTGGGAGCGGAGCTTGGGACGTGTCACTCGTAAGACGGAAGGCTATCTGCCGTCGGGATGAGGTCATTACCGGGCAACGGCTAACCTCCGTAATCGGGTTCATGATGCCGGCTTCCGGAGCCGTCATGATGACTAAGGTGGGTATTCCGACGCTGTTAAGAGCTGGGAATGCCAACAAGGGTGGTACCGCGCGGGTCAATATAGCCTGTCGTCTCTTGCATAGAGGCGATGGGCTTTTTTTATTGGCCGGAGACCGGGTAAGCGTGCACCTTATCCGAGCTCGCAAGCGAAACGGTTATCGCCGGTGAAGTGAAATGGACAATTGAATAAAGCAAACGCTGAGAACAGGAGCAAGTAGAACGACGGTTGGCAAATTCGCGCCGTGGATATCTCCACGATGCGGGTCAAGAGAGCTGCGGGTAGGTGCGACGCAGTCGAAACCGGGTTCGAATCTCGCCTGTGAGCGGATCGCGGGAACGCGGAGCATGCGAAGGGGGCTAAGCCTGCCGAAGATGAGCCGTCAGTACGTCGATACGGGTCGCCTCCGTGAACGGGTTATAAGCGGGCATGCGCCGAACTTTTTGTTTAAGCGCGGTCAATTAGAGTGGTACCACGGCATAGCGTAAGCTTGTCGTCTCTTTATCGGAGACGGCGGGCTTTTTTTGTTGTCGGAATTACAATACGAGGAGGAATTACCATGGAATCAGCAGCATCCTATAAACAAATTCAAATATTCGATACGACGTTAAGGGACGGGGAACAATCGCCGGGAGCATCCATTGCGCCCGAACGCAAAATCGTCATTGCGCGCCAGCTAGCCAAACTGGGAGTCGACGTCATCGAGCCGGGCTTCGCCGTATCCAGCGCGGGCGAGTTCGCCGCCGTGCAGCAAATATCCCGCGAGCTGCAGCAAGTCGAAATCGCCGGCTTCGCAAGGGCGGTCAAAGGCGATATCGACGCCGCCGTGCGGGCGACGGCGGACGCGGCGCGACGCAGGCTGCATCTGTTCATTTCGTCGTCGGACATCCACTTAAGCCATCAGCTCCGCAAGTCGCGCGAGGAGGTCATTCGCATCGCGCGCGATATGGTGGCCTACGGCAAACAATTCGTCGACGAAATCGAATTTTCCGCCATGGATTCGACGCGGTCTGGACGCGACTTCGTCATACAGCTTGTAGAGGCGGTCATCGAAGAAGGGGCTACCGTCATTAATTTGCCCGACACGCTTGGTTACGCCATGCCGAACGAGGTCATCGAGCTGTTCGAGGCGGTGCGCAAGGAAGCGCGGGGCGGAGACAAAGTGCGGTACAGCGCGCATTGCCACAACGACCTGGGCATGGCCGTCGCGAACAGCCTCGCCGCGATTCAGGGCGGCGCCACGCAAATCGAGGTGACCGTCAACGGCATCGGAGAGAGGGCGGGCAATTGCTCCCTCGAGGAGCTGGTGATGGCGATCGAGACGCGGCACGACTTTTTAAAGGCGAATACGAATATCGCCATCGAGCAAATCTACGAAACATCCCGGGTTGTTAGCCGCACGATGAATTTCCCGATCGCCTATAACAAGCCGATCGTGGGACGCAACGCGTTCCAGCACGAATCCGGCATCCATCAGGATGGCTTGCTCAAAAACCGGAACACGTACGAAATCATGGATCCCGAAGCAATGGGCATATCGAGAAGCATGATCGTGCTGGGCAAACATTCCGGAAGCCACGCGATCAAGCATCGTCTGGCCGACTTCGGCATCGAGCCGACGGAGGCGCAGTTCCAATCGATCTACGCTCGCTTCAAGGAGATTGCGGACGGGCAGAAGATCGTGACCGACAACGAGCTGATCCGCATAGCGGGCGATATGACCAAAACCCAGCCGGATCCGCTTGTGCTGGTGGATTTATTGGTCCATGCGGGCACGCAGCGTGCCCGCACGGCCGCCGTAACGGTACGGGAGAACGGAGAAGGTCGCGAAGAAAGTTATATGGCGATGGGCTCAGGGCCGCTGGAAGCGGTTATTCTGGCCCTCAAGCAAGCGATTCCGGCGACGATGGAATTCGAGGATCTGGAGCTTCATTCGTTGTCGACCGGAGAGGACGCTTTCGGCGAAGCGGTGGTCAGCGTGTTGTACGGCGGCGAGCGTTATCGGGGCAGCTCGGTTCACCAAGACATTATTTTGGCGGCGGCCGAGGCTTACGTCGCGGCTTGCAATCAAGCGTTAATGACGGAGGGGGCGGCTTTGCGAAGCGGAGCCTTGCGGGAGACCGCGAATTAAGTCGTTGAAGCGGCGTATCCTGATCATTTTCGGAGAGATGTGCACAAAGTTATCCACAAGTGGCTGAATTATGTGGATAAAGATGTAAAGAAGGCGTAAACCTTAGGTTTACGCCTTTTTATTGTTGTGATGGAAATGGGGGTAACTTTTTCACAATCAGGTTGTGGATAATGTGAATAACGTGGACAGATTAACCTTTTATCTTGTCGAAATTAGCTGTATATAGCTAAAGGCATAGGAAATGCGGAGGATTCCGCGAAAAATGTCGACTGAATTCACTAACAATTTATTCAGGGTTGTGGATAAAGCTGTGAGTAACGCAAATGCTTACATGCGGCTTGCTGCAAGCGCAACCGCGATTGCGCTAATTACGAATCAACTTTTCGGTGAAAAACCGCGTTGAATGCGCTATCTTAACAATAAAGTGATGTTCAAAATTGGTCTTTTTGAACAACCTCTATTAAGTCTTACAAACGGAGGTAACCCGAGTGGATCAGAGAGCCGTCATCCAGGCGAAACATGTCAGCAAGTATCTAGGCGCTACTCACGCAGTCAAGCAAATCTCCTTCGAGGTCAGTCAGGGCGAGCTGTTCGGCATAATCGGCAAGAGCGGGGCCGGCAAGACGACATTGCTAGAGCTCCTCTCCGGCCAACGCGCGCCCGACGAGGGTTCCGTTCGCGTGCTTGGCTTCGATATCGCCACCGAAGCGGAGAAGCTTAAGGAACATATCAATTTTTTCATGCAGACGACGACGCTCGTGGACAAAAAAACGGTACGGGAAGCGCTGGAGATGTTCCAAGACTACTATCGCCGCCAAGTGGATATTAACGTTATCCTGAAACAATTCGGGCTGATGCCTTACGCCGGGCAAATCGTCAATCGGCTGTCGTCGGGGCTGCGGCAACGGACGATGCTCGCCGCTTCGATTATTAGCGATCCTTCGATTATATTCTTGGATGAACCGACAACGGGGTTGGACAGCCAGTCGAAACGCGAGTACTGGTCGATTCTTGCAGGACTCAGGCTGCAAGGGAAAACAATCGTCATCATCTCGCACGACATGACCGAAATTCAATATTGCTGCGATCGGGTCGGCGTCATGAGGGGCGGCCAGCTGGTCGCTTGCGACAGTCCGATGCAGCTCATCGAGGAGCTACCCCGCGGCGGACTTACGATGGAGGCCGTCTATATGGAATACGCCGTCGGCTACGAGGGGGGCGTTGAAGTTTAATCCGATTGAGCAAGGCAAGCAAGTGCCAAATCTGTCCACCGAGCGCAAAAGTCTGATAGAGATAAGGATGGAGATGATCGCACTTCTCTTATCACGTAGAGGCGAGGGGGAAAATGAGAAGAATACAAAGACCGATGCCTAGGCGGCGGAATCGTAGTATACTAATACCTGAATGGTAGCAATGAACGGAGGCAAGAGATTGGACGGGAAACACTTACCGGGCGGGAGCGGTCTGAACGAACGGATCGCGCTCGCCATGAAGTCCGTCATACGCACGGAATTTCAATCGCGGCGACTTCAGGAGCTGGCTCTTCTCTTCGCGGAGGATAAGCAGGGCGAGCCCATGATATTCGGACCGCTGACCTATATCCATTACCGCATGCACGGAGGCGTCAAAGGGGATCCCGTACGAGCGGCGGCCGGCATCGAATTGCTTATACTGGCTTCGGATATTTTGGACGATCTCGAGGATCAGGATGCTCCGTCGAAACCATGGATGGAGGTGCCGCTGCCCGAGGCGATCCACGTCGCGACATCTATGCTGACGCTGGCGCAGCATGCGCTTCTGGAGAGCATGCCCGATTCGGCGCGGCGAGGAGCGATGGCGGTCAAGCTGAACGAACAGCTATTGCTGTCGGCAAATGGCCAAATGATGGACATCGCGCGCGAGGCGTCGGATGAAGAGACCTATCTGGAGATGGTGAGGCGCAAGTCCGCCTCCTTGTTCGTCCTGGCTTGCAACGCCGGGGTACTCGCCGCCGGGCGAGGCTGGAATGAGGAAGTGGCCTCGTATGCCGAAGAATTGGGGCTGTCCTCGCAGATGAAAAACGATATTAGAGACCTTGTCCGCTGGGATGAAAAGAGCGATTTCCTGCAGCGCAAGGTCAGCCTTCCCATCTTGTACATGCTAGAAAGCATCGGAGAACAGGATGCTTGGATCGCCGAGTATTACGGAGGCGCCCTTGGGCCGGAGGCGGTGCTTGGCAATCAAATCTTGTTCCGCGATGCGCTCGAACGCACCGGAGCGCTGTTGTACGGAACGGTAATGGGCCGGATGCACTACAACCGTTTCTTGGATCAACTGGCGTCGACAGCCGTCGATGAAGCGTGGAAGACGAGACTGATCGACGTTCTCGAGGGCAAGCACGATAGCCCGCAGGACGCGTCGGCACAAGCTGGCAGGGATTTGGACCGGAATTTCGTCACGGGCTGACGGCATTCGGGGCGATACCACGCAATACGCGTTTCGGTAAATACCAATCAGATTTGCGTTTGCCTATATTCCTAAGTTTGTTATAGTAATAATGTACTAGATTTCGAGTACATTAACTAGGAGAAGCGGAGGAATGTAAAATGTTGAAAGAAATGATTCGTCAATTGGCAAGCAGCACGGAAAACATGAAGCTGGTTATGGGTGGACAAGTAGGTCTGGCTGGCGTATCGATGGAAGAACAGAAAGCACTCCTTGGCGAATTGAAGGAACAAAAAGACGGGAACCGGTACTTCGGCTACGGCTGGAACTAGATTCTGCGCATGAAGAGATCGAAAGGAAGAGGCTTGCATGAAACCCACTCCCATTAAACGGCTAACGGCAATCCTCTTCCTATTGTTACTTGTTTCGATCATCATATATTTGACCGCCGTCATTATTCGCGTGCCTTTTATCGGGGCTTACGTCACGCCACAGAATAATGCCGGTTTTTTTGTCGTTTCCTTGGCTCCCGGGGGACAAGCCAAGATGAACGGACTGCAGATCGGAGATCAAATTGTCGAAATCAACGGCAAGCTCGCATCGCAGTTTCCCAACTTGTCGAAATACGATTCGCTTGAGGATGCCGACAACATCCTCGTGAAACGGCAAGACGGCGCGACGGTATCGATTACGTTTGCCAAAGCCTGGTCGGGGGAGCATACCGCGACAGAACTGCTGCTTCAACTGTACGTGCCGGGCATCTCGTTATTCGTGTTCTGCGCTTTTTCCATTTTCCTCTACGTAAAGCGCAGTCATGATCCGGCCGCCATCCTGCTGATCCTCTTCTTCTCGTCGATCGGAATCAGCTACTACAGCTCATCGGCCTCCATCCTGAGGGATCCCGTCGGGCTGTCGATCATCTACGTCGTACTGCCTGCTATTCCGCTGTTGTACATGAGCTTCATGAACAGGTACTTGCGCAGATTCGACGCAAGCTTTATAAACAATCGACTATTGGCGGCGCTATTCGCGATCATTGGACTGGTCAGCGCTAGCAGCTTGCTCTACATATGGACGGATCTGCTAAGCAACGGGACGTTCAACGTTATAAAAGGCGCGTACAGCGCGCTTGTCCTAATCGGCAACCTGGTGTGCGTCTACAAGCTCATTCTCAAATACATCAAACATCGATTCACGAAGCTGCATTCGTTATTCACCATTACGCTGACCGCCCATCTTGTGGCGTTTACGCCGTTCGCGACGTTAAATCTATTGCCGCAGCTGTTCGGCAACGACCAAGTGCTGCCCCCGGCGTTCACGGCATTGTTCTTGTTCATTCTGCCGGTGGTCTACTTCTACTTGTCTACCTCTAATCAGCTGTTCGACATTGATTTCATATTAACTCGCTTCAAGTATTATACGTCGTTGTGCTTGATCCCTTCGCTGTTGCTTGCGGGAGCGGTTACGCTCGCGATGCAGGAGCGGGATGGCGGCGTCTGGTCCGAGTTTATTGGAGCTTTTGTCGTTCTATACGTGGGGATGACCTTGTTCTTATATGCCAAGGAGCAGATCGACCAACGGTTTCGGCCCAGATTATTTAAAGCGATGTATAGCTATCAGGACAGCCTCGACCGATTCTCGCGCAACGTGGCCAAGGTGATGAAGCAAGCCGATCTGGAAGCGGTGCTGAAGAGCGAGATCAACGATTTGCTCCCCGTTGGACGGATTACGTTCTTGATCGTCGATCAATCGGAGCATGCGGTATTCCCGATGAAGGACGAGCAAGAGGAGCTCGTGACGGCGGACTTCCTGCTGGGCATCGTCAATACGTTTAAACCGGGTGATCTCATCGACCTGCCGTTTGGACTCGGACTCGTCATCGGCAAGCAGAGATCGCGTTTTCATGTGCTGTGGATTGGACAGAAAACCAATCATACGCGGTTTAATTCCGACGAAATTCGCTGGCTTAAGACGATGGCCAATTATTCAAGCATCGTATTCGAGAACTTGTACCTGATCGAAGGTCTAATCGAAGATCTGCAGTCCGAGGTGCGCAAGGAGCACGCGCCGTCCCCATGGGTGCTCAGAATGCTGTTCCTCCTATCGGAGAACGAACGTCGCAAGCTTGCCGCCGATCTGCACGATTCGGCGCTGCAAGATCAGCTGCTCTGGTATCGCAGACTGGAGAGCGTAATTATGGACCACCCGATTTCGGACAAGCTGGGCAGCGAACTGGAAGCCATTAAGGAAGGTTTGCTTGACGTCATTCATCAGATCAGAGAGACCTGCAACGAGCTTAGGCCGCCATTGCTCAAGGAAATGGGCGTCATCGAAGCGGTGGAGTCGATTATCGAACATACGCAGATGCGGGTCAACTTCGAAGTGAAATTCAGATCGAAGCCGATAAAGGATGAATTAAACGAAGAGCAGATTACGGCGATCTACCGGATCGTGCAGGAGTTGCTGCGCAACGCTGACAAGCATGCAAGCGCCAGAATCGTCATGCTGGAACTCGAGCTGCGCAAAGGCATGATCTATTTCCGGTACAAGGACGATGGCGTAGGCATGGACGTCAATCATATGGTCGAGTCGTTCGAGCATATGGGATTGTCGGGCATCAAGGAGCGCGTTGCAAGTCTGGAAGGCGAGATATCGTTTATTTCGGAACGCGGCAACGGCCTCGAAGTCACGATTATAATGCCGATAATGACGGACGGAATAAGAAGCGATAGGGGGATAGCGGGTGATTCATATCTTATTAGTTGACGATCATCCTTCCGTAGGGGAAGGCACCAAGACGATGATCGAACAAGACAACGAGATGAAGGTGACCGTCGCCCATTCCGCATTGGAAGCGATGAATAAGGTCCAGATGGGCAAGGAGCCTTTTGATTTGATCCTATGCGACCTTAACATGCCCGGCATCAGCGGTCTGGAGCTGACGAAGCGATTGCTGCAACTGGATCCGGAGCGCAAAATCATTATTTATTCCGGCTACGAGATCGGCTCGCATTTTAATCTGCTGATCGAGTCGGGCGTATCCGGCTTTATATCCAAGACCGCGTCGCGCGAGCAGCTGAATCACTCCATTCGCTGCGCGCTGCGCGGCGAAGCCGTCATTCCGATTACGCTGCTAAAGCAGCTTAGGCGGAACGAGGTGACGGTGTCGCGCTCCGAGCTGTCGATCGAGGACGTATCGATCAACGAGAAAGAGATGGCGATTCTGTCGGAGGTGGCGGCGGGAGTAAGCAACAAGGAGCTTGCGGTCAGCTTGCACGTCAGCCAGCGCAACGTGGAATATCAGCTGACTCGAATTTTCGAGAAGCTGAATGTCAGGTCGCGTTCGGAAGCGATCCGGGAAGCGAAGCGCTTAGGACTTATCAGTATGGAAACTTACTAACGGGCATATATGGAGGGGCAGTCTCAAAGTCGTGGACAGTGCACGATTACGGGAATGCTCCTTTGTCGCTATATGCGTCAATTCGGCAAGCTCGACAAACGTAAACCGTTACCTGGCTTTTTCACCGGCGCCGCTTTATTGCGACAAAAGAAAAACAGACAACCCAACTTGAGCTGCCTGTCCGCTTAAAAGTATCGTCATCGCGTCAAAAATTACATCAGCGCTTCCCACTGCTCGTACGTCTCGGTCAATGATTGCTTGCGCTCGTCGATTTCGGACTGTATCTCCTGGATGCGCACGTAATCGTTGAAAATAGCCGGGTCGGTCAATTGCTCCTCGAGAGCGGAGATTTGACCTTCCAGTTCGGCTATTTGCGCTTCCAACGTTTCCAGCTTGCGCTGCTTGTTGCGCTCTTCGCGCTTCGCTTGTTTCTCGGCCTCGTAAGAGTTGCTAGCCGCAGATGCTTCGGCAGCCGCTCCCGGCTTCCGCGATGCGGCTGCCGCTTGGGCCGCAAGCGCCTCCTGCCGAGCTTCTTCGATCTCTAGTTTCTTCTCCAGCATATCATCATAATTTCCCAGGAAATGTCGGATGCCGTCGGGTCTGAGCTCGACGATACGTTCCGCCATCTTAT